>JBBQJX010000183.1:0-4608 GCA_038326295.1 Sphingomonadales bacterium | reverse complement strand
AAGGCGCGCCCCGAGAAAATCCCCACGCTCAAGCCCGCCTTCGCCAAGGACGGCACCGTCACCGCCGCCAACAGCTCGTCGATCAGCGACGGAGCCGCAGCCCTGATCCTCACCCGGGCGTCGCACGCGGACGCCCACGGCCTCGCCCCGCTCGCGCGCATCGTCGCCCACGCCAGCCACGCCGCCGCCCCCGCTGATTTCGCCACCGCGCCCATCGGCGCGATCCGCAAGCTATTCGCAAGAACCGGCTGGACCCGCGAAGACGTCGACCTTTTCGAGATCAACGAAGCGTTCGCGGTCGTCGCCATGGCCGCCACGCGCGATCTCGGCCTCGATGCCGCGCGCGTGAACATCCACGGCGGCGCGACCGCGCTCGGCCACCCCATCGGTGCCTCGGGGGCGCGCATCCTCGTCACCCTGATCGCCGCTCTGCGCACCACCGGCGGCAAGCGCGGAGTAGCATCGCTGTGCATCGGCGGCGGCGAGGCGACCGCAATGGCCGTCGAGCTCCTCTGATTCGCCGCGCTGCCATCCTCGCCGCCGCGCTCCTCGCGCTCGCGGCTTACCGCATGGCCCCCGAAACCGGGGCCGAACGCATCACCGTCGCCGCGCGCGCGGTCCCCATCGATCCGTCCGATCCCGCGCACACGCGCTTTGGCCGTTTGCAATATCTGGGCGGCCTCGAACTCAGTGCGCACGATCGCCGCTTCGGCGGCATCTCGGGCATGCGTTTCTTGCCCGATGGCCGCTTGCAGGCGGTCTCGGACGATGGCGGCTGGATTACCCTCACCCTGCGCGAGGATGGCGATCGCCTTGTCGGCCTCGGCCCCGTCACCCTTGCCAAGATGGCCGATCTCACCGGTCGCCCGCTGCGCACCAAGCTCGACGCCGACGCCGAAGCCCTCGAACTCGAGCCCGATGGCACGCCCGTCGTCGCCTACGAACGCACGCACCGTGTGTGGCGCTACGACGTCGCCGACGGCCGCCCGCGCCCGCGCCCTTTCCCCGATCCGATGTGGCTCCAGCACCTCGGCCCCAACACCGGCATCGAGGCGATGGCGCGCATCGGCGATCTGTGGCTGTTCCTCGCGGAGGATGCCGGTGGCAGCGCGTATAACGGCATCCTCCAGGGCGGCGGCGCGCTCAGCGCCACTTACGGCCGGATCGATTACACCCCACCCGACGGTTTTTCCCCCACCGACGCCGCCGCGCTCGACCCCACCCACGTCCTCATTTTGAACCGCCGCTATTCCCCGCTGATGGGCGTCGCCGCCGCGCTCACGCTTGCCCCGATCGACGCGCGCCGCCTCGCGATGGGCAAGCCCGAGCTGATCGCCACGCTCGCCTCCCCGCTCGGCATCGACAATATGGAGGCGCTGGACGTGCGCCACACCGGCGGCCGCACCTTCGTCTACATGGCCAGCGACGACAATTTCTCGCCGCTGCAACGAACGCTCTTGCTGAAATTCGAGCTGCTGCCGCGCAACTGATCAGCGCAGCGGAACACACCGGAAGGACTGACTGTCGCTGCCCGACTGGCACCGGAAGGCGCGCGTATCGCGCTGGACAAACACCATATTGGCACCGCTCGCGGCGACGATCTTGAAGCCTTCGCCCAGCAATACCTGAAGCGTGCGGATCTGCGTCGGCGGATCGGCCAGCGCGGCGGTCGAAACCAGAGCAAAGCCGATCATGGCGAATATTCTACGCATGATGCCGCCTCCTGCTATCCAAAGCTAGCCTACACCGCTTTGAAATTGAAGCTACTACCGCCGCGCAGGCGGCTGCGGTGCCACAACCGTGTTCTGCGCGAACAGGATGCGCCACTCGCCGGCGCGCCGCTCCAGCACAAGCGCGAACCGCGTCGGGAAAGTCCCGCCCGGCCCCATGGTCATTCCGGGAGGCACACTGGTTACGCCCGCGAGCATGTTTTGGGTCTCGACGATCAGATGATCGCGCCCCAGCGCGCGCGTGTGCACAACCGCGATCTTCAGGCGCGTGCCCTTGTAGATGGTCGCGAAAATATCGGCGTGCTGCTGCGCGATCGTCCCGCGACCCTCATACACCCCGCCCAGGATGTTCACGAACCGCGCGTCCGGCCAGAACTGCGCTCCAAAGGCGTTGCCGTCCGCATGCGTCCACGCCGTGACCAGCCCCGCCACGACCCGGTCCGCCGCCGTGTCCGCGGCCATGGCCGGTCCTGCGCCTGCGATCGCAGCCACGAAAGTCAAGGCGGCGAAAGCGTTGCGCATTTACGCGGCCACAGTCGCCGCCGGAGACACCTTCGCCTTGATCTCGCGCTTCAGGCGCCGCGCCTTCAGGCTCAGATCGTCGTCATGCGTCTTCAAAAGCCAGTGATCGAGCCCGCCCACATGCTCCACCGAACGCAGACCGTTCATGCTCACGCGCAGCCGCACCGCGCGCCCCAGCGTATCGGACAGCAGCGAGACGTTCTGCAGATTGGGCAGGAAGGTGCGCTTGGTCTTGTTGTTCGCGTGGGAAACATTGTTCCCCACCATCCGGCCCTTGCCGGTCAGCTCGCAAATGCGCGACATGTTCGTATCACCAATGCTATAAAAGCGGCGCGCAATAAGGTGCCACGCCTTGATGGGTCAACCCCTAGCAGCTTTCGCAGCGGCGGCATAGATAGCTCCTGTGCCGGACCGTATCGACATCGAAGCGCTGTGCGCCGAAAAAGGCCTGCGCATCACCGAGCAGCGCCGCGTCATCGCGCGCGTGCTCTCGGCCGCCGACAATCACCCCGATGTGGAGGAACTCCACCGTCGCTCGGCTGCGATCGATCCGGGCATCTCGATCGCCACCGTGTATCGCACCGTCAAGCTGTTCGAGGAGGCCGGCATCCTCGAGCGTCGCGAGTTCAAGGGCGGCCGCACGCGCTACGAACCCGTCACCGAACATCATCATGATCACCTGATCGATCTCGAATCGGGCCAGGTTCTCGAGTTCGAGGATGCCGAGCTCGAAGCGCTTCAGGCGCGCATCGCCGAGCGCATGGGCTTCCGCCTCGTCGATCACCGCATGGAGCTTTACGCGGTCCCCCTGAAGCGCGATCCGCGCTGAAGTGCGCCCCGACCGAAAAGCCGAAATACACGCGCGCCGCATCGCGCGCCGCGCCGACGGCCTCGCGCGCCGCCGCCGCGCGCAGGCGCGCTGGGCGGTCGTCAGCCGCGTCATGGAAATCGGCGCGGCGGGCGCGGTCCTCGTCCCCGCGCAGGCGGTCGTCCAGAAGGTGGCACCACTCGCCCGCCCGCGCGTCCCCAGCCTCTTCCTCAAGCTCGCCTGCTCCTCGCTCGGACTCCAGGTCCGCCTGCACGGCGCGCCGCTGGTCAGGAAGGGCGGCGTCCTTTTCGTCTCCAACCACATCGGCTGGGCGGACATCCCCGCACTCGGCTCGCGCCTGCTCGCGAGTTTCGTCGCCAAGGCCGATATCGATGGCTGGGGCGTGTTCGGCATGCTCACCCGCCTCCAGGGTGCCATCTATGTGAAGCGCGAGGCACGCCTCGAAGTCGGCGACCAGAAGGCGGAGATCGGCGAGCGCCTCGCTCGTGGCGGCCGCGTCATCATGTTCCCCGAAGGCACCAACTCGGACGGCACGCGCGTGCTCCCCTTCAAGAGCAGCCTCTTCGCGGTCGCGCACGGACCGCACGCGCCAGATTTCGTCATCCAGCCCGTCACGCTCGCCTACACGCGCGTCAACGGCATGCCCGTCACCCGCCGCATGCTGCCCAGCCTCGCGTGGGTGGGCGACACCGAACTCAAGCCGCACATCGCCGAATTCATGCGACTGGGCAAAATCCAGGCCGATATCCTCGTCCACGATCCCATCCGCCCCGCCGATTTCCCCGACAGGAAAGCGCTTGCCCGCCACTGCCAGCAGATCGTCGCGGACGGCTACGCCCGCCTCATGCACGGCACGGGGCGCGAAGCGGCATAGCTGTCCGTTTCGGGCGCACCGCGCCGAAATTAAAATTTGGGCGCGTTGAACGCCCGGGCTGCTGCGGGGCATTCACCGATGTGGCCGGGTGCCCCCCGCCCGGCCGCAACCCCGGCACCGCGACATGTCGATCGCCGGCGGTCCGGTTCAACCATTCGAACAGGGAGTTCGCCATGACCCGATCAACACCCCGCAGCGCGACGATTGCATTCGCGCTCGCCACCACCGCGCTGCTCGCGCAGCCCACGCACGCCGCGCCGATCTACGGCCAGAAAAATCTGGTCACCGACAGCCAGGCCGCGCTCAAGGCCGAGGGCTTCAAGAAGGCCCTGACGGTCGATCCCGCGCTCATCAACCCCTGGGGCTTCTCGCGGTCGGCGGCCGGGCCGTGGTGGATCTCGAACCAAGGCTCGGACACGTCCACGCTGTACAACGGCAACACCGGTGCCAAGGTGCCGCTGACCGTGGCCATCCCGCACGCGCCCACCGGCCCCGCGGGCCCCACGGGTCAGGTGTTCAACAGCACCCCCGCCTCCTTCGCGCTGCCGACCGGCGGCAAGGCGGCCTTCATCTTCGCCAATCTCGACGGTTCGATCTCGGCGTGGAACGGCGCACAGGGCACCAATGCGATCGGCACGGGCATCAACGCCACG
>JBBQJX010000182.1:0-4636 GCA_038326295.1 Sphingomonadales bacterium | reverse complement strand
GCTGCAATATACGGGCGCGCTGGGCGAGATTGCGGGGCGGCGCGCGCCCGACGTGGAGGCGCAGTTCCAAAAGGCCGCCGCCGCCGCCGCCAACGCGCAGACACTGGTCAATGCGTTGACCGGCCACGAGGGTGGGCCGGTGCCGGGGCCCGACGATCCACGCATCGCGGCGCTGGGCAAGTTTGCGGCATTCGTGGGCATGCTCGCGCACGAGACGCACCAGGTTGCCGCGCTGCGGGCCGTGGTGCGCGACAATCCCGAAGGCGCGCGGCCGCTGGTGCGCGCGCTGCGCCAGCAGCTGGGCAGCTGGGAACTGAGCCGCAAGGCGGACGAGGCATTGCTCGCTTCGATCCGGGCCGACCTGCTGCGCGACAAGATCGTGGGGCCTGCGTCGCGATCGGTTGCCGACCGGCGCGCGGCGCTCAACGGCTATTATGACGACGAGCGGCTCGCCGCCTCGCAGACGCAGTACAAGGTGGCGCTCGACCAGCTGCTCGCCGCGCTGGCCGACGCGGACGAAGCCTTCCGGCGCGTGATCGTGGCCGACCCGGCCTATTCGAAGGCGGACCGCGCGCGCCTGGCGGCGATCCGCGAGGCGCGCGTGCTCGAAGCGCTGGACGTACTGACCCGGATCGCCACCAGCTTCAAGGGAGCCTGACCATGGCCGACATATTCGAATTGCAGGGATCGTTCGGCAGCCTGCTCGACACGCTGCGCCAGCGGCTCGACCCCAGCCGACCGGCGGACGTGTTCGCGCGCTATCAGGCGACCATGACGGGCGCCGCCGCGATCGGCCGCGCGACCGCGGCGTGGAACGCGATGCCCGAGGAATCGGCGGACTATGCCGCGCTGGTGCACCAGACCGATGGCGCAACGCGCGAACTGGTGATCGCATCGACCCAGCAAAGCGACCGCCTGCTGAGCGCGCTCAACACGGTGGACGCGGCGATCGGCGGGATTTCGCAATTGCTGGGGCTGATGCGGTGAGGGGGGGGCAGCTTTCGCCCAACAGTGGACGTTCAGGCCCACAAGGGCATTGCCTGAAGGGCGTCGCCCGTCCACCATCATCAGATGGCGACAATCCGCTTCATTGGCATTGGCACGCATGCGGTATTTGCGAGCAGCGCCGCGCTGATGACGTGTTCATGTTCGCCAGACCCACGAGATTTGCACGTCGAGCAGGTCGCGCGGAGCCCCGATGGTTCGCTCACGGCAGCCTACGTTCAAGATACGGGCGGCGGCGCGGCGGTCGGAACAGGGTTCGATGTCTATGTATTCGAAGGTGTCGCGCCCACGGCTTACTCCGAACGTGTTTTCAGTGACGAATGTGTTACCGACGTTCGCATATCATGGCTGGCACCGAAAAAACTCCGAATTAGCTTCGGCGCTCGCGCTGGTTACAAGACGGTTCTGCCTTCTGGTCCTTGGTGGGCGCTCGGTCGCCCTTCGCATGGCGTGGCAGTTAGGCTTGAGCCTCACGTCTCGAACAATTCGTATCTATGCTAAGCGGACGGGCCGCTAACCACCCACTTGTCGCCGTTCGGGCGGGGTCGGGGCGATCGGGCTACCTTAAACCGGACTGTCCGGTCTCGGGCAGGAAAGCGAACGGCGGAGGTCGCCCATAAGCGGTCGCTTAGACGGGTTCGGGAAACAGCACTCTGGCACACGCTGCTGCCAGACACGCGCCCGCAATTTGCGCGGTAATAAACGCAGGCGCGTCGATCGGCCGGATGCCAGAGAAGCTCGCAGTCACTAGCCGCCGATCGCGCGTTGTAGATAAACCGTATCGAGCCAGCGCCCGAACTTGAACCCGACTTCGGTCATTCGACCGGCCTGCCGGAAGCCGAACGCCTCGTGCAGGGCGATCGACGCCTGGTCGGCACCGCCGACGACGGCGATCATTTGCCGAAACCCCGCATCACGTGCCGCTTCAATCAAGTGCGCGAGCAGCAAACGGCCTATCCCCTGCCCCACGCGATTATGGAGGACGTAGATGCTGTTTTCGGCGGTGTGAGCGTATGCAGGGCGCGGTCGGATTTGTGTCGCATAGGCTTAACCGACGACCGTAGCGTCGTCGTCGGCGACCAGGAAAGGCCAACCCATGCCCAGGCACTCGTCGATCTTGGCGCGCATTGCGGCGCTGTCTGGCGGAACTGTATCAAACGACGCCACGCCATTGAGCACATAATGCGCGTAGATGGTTGTTACAGCATCAGTATCCTCTACGGTCGCCGCACGGATAATCACCGGTTTGCAGACACGACCTCGCCGTCCTCCTTGGCTCAAGGTTAGCCGATCATTCCACGCTTCAAGTATAACTGAAATGATGTGTTGATCAAGCTGGGGATGAATGTCTTCCCACCACTTTCGGTCGTTCGCCCCGCCTTGCAAAAGACGGCATTGCGCAAACGCAGCGCCTAGCCCCGCAGACGACAGGGGGGCGCGCACCCAGCGCCCCCCCTGCCCCGCTTACTTCATCGTGATCTTCACGCCGCCTGCACCCGCGCTCAGCTGCAGGCCCTTCGAGCGGATGTGGAGATCGAGTTCGGTGTCGCCCTTCTTGAGGCGAAGCTCGCCATTGCCGTTGCCTGCGGTCGCGCTGGCGTCGAGCTTGGTGTAGGTGCCCTCGAAATCGGCGATGTTCTTCAGATCATAGACTTCGCCCGTGGCGCGGACCTTGGTGATGCCGATATCGCCGACCGAGATGCCGCCGATCTTGAAGGGATAGTTGCGGCCGTGAAAGCGCAGCACGCCGCCGCCGGTGTTGCCGCCGATCAGGAAGCCGAACTGATGCTCGCTGATGGTGATCGTGCCCGAAGGCGTGCGCGCGAGCGCGGGGGCGGCGGCCATCGTGGCGATGGCGGCGGTGAGGAACAGGGTTTTGCGGTTGAGCATGGGAATTCTCCTTGGGAAAACCGCTCAACGCGCCGGATACCGCGATGGGCCAAGGGGGAATCGGGGACAGCTCAGCTATTTGCGCCGTGCAATTCGCCGGTTCATGCGCCCCTGTTGGAGGCGCAGATAAGTTAGGTGTCCCCTTGCGCCCCCTTGCGCCTCAGCTTGCTGGCTTGGGCGGGGGTGGCAGATCGGCGAGGGCGGCTTCGATCTTGGGCTTGAGCGCTTCCATGCGTTGCTGCATCGCCTGGAGACGCGGCATCAGCGTCTTCATCATGTCGCCCACCGCCGCGATACTGACTTCGGGGGTTTTGGCAGCCACGCTCTGACCGACGGGACTGCGGTAGAAGGCGGTTTGTCCCTTGAGTTCGGCGAGCGTGAACACCCGTGCATAGGCATTCGAATAGGTCTCGATCAGATCGGGCATCATCTGTGCGAACGTATTGCCGAGCTCGGCGGAGACGATCTTGGTGACGCGCCGCATGCGCTCGTCGAAATATGGATCCTTGGCGCGATCGGCGGCGAATTGCGGCGAGCTGCTGGCCATGCCGGCGATCATGCCCTGCATCATCCGGTCCATCATCGGCCCGGTCATCTGGCGGAGTATATCGCGAATGCGCATCGTCTCCATCAGCTCGCGCGCTGCGGCGAGGCGTGCAGGATCGGGCGCGGCCAGCTGCGCGGGCGCGATGGGGGCAACAGGTTGCGCGACGACGACCGATGGCGCGAGCAGGGCGAGGGCGAGAAGAAGCGATGATGCGCGGTTCATGTGTTTACTCCCGGTTCCGCGTCGCCTTAGCCGAACCGTGGCCTTCCGGTAAGGGGCTGCCCCCGCTCCCGCTTGCTCCCTCGGTCGGGGTGTGGGGAGGGCGCGAAGTCAGGTGTAAATCGGGAACCGCGCGCACAGCGCCCGCACGCGGACATTGACCGCCGCTTCGACCGCCGCGTTGCCCGCCTCGCCGTTCTCGGCCAGTCCGTCCAAAACATCGGCGATCATGTCGCCGATGTTGGCGAACTCCACCGGGCCGAAGCCGCGCGTGGTGCCGGCGGGGGAGCCGATGCGGATGCCGCTGGTCTGCATCGCGGGGAGCGGATCGAAGGGGACGCCGTTCTTGTTGCAGGTGATGCCCGCGCGTTCGAGCGCTTCGTCGGCGGCCTTGCCGGTGAGGTTCTTGGGGCGCAGATCCACCAGCGCGAGGTGCGTATCGGTGCCGCCCGCCACCAGATCGCAGCCGCGATCCTTGAGGCGGCTGGCGAGCGTGCGCGCGTTATCGACGACGGCGCGCGCGTAATCGCGAAAATCGGGGCGCAGCGCCTCGCCGAACGCGACGGCTTTTGCGGCGATCACGTGCATCAGCGGGCCGCCCTGCAGGCCGGGGAAGACCGCGCTGTTGAACTTCTTGCCGAGTGCGGCATCGTTGGAAAGGATCATGCCGCCGCGGGGCCCGCGCAGCGTCTTGTGCGTGGTGGTGGTGACGACGTGCGCGTGGCGGAGCGGGCTGGGGTGGATGCCCGCCGCCACGAGCCCGGCGAAGTGCGCCATATCGACGAGCAGGATCGCGCCGACCGCGTCTGCGATCGCGCGGAAGCGCGCGAAATCGAGGATGCGCGGGTAGGCGCTGCCGCCTGCAATGATGAGTTTGGGCTTGTGTTGGTGCGCGAGCGCCTCGACCTGATCGAAATCGACGAGGTGATCGTCGCGGCGCACGCCGTACTGGACGGCGTTGAACCATTTGCCCGA
>JBBQJX010000181.1:0-4655 GCA_038326295.1 Sphingomonadales bacterium | reverse complement strand
TGGCCGGGTGGCTGGCGCTTCGCCTGCGCAGCCCGGTGCGTACCCCGCGCGACTGGCCGATATTGCTCGCCGCAGTCGCGGTGCTGCTCGCGGGATGGCTGATCGATGCCGCCCACCCCTCATCGCTTCCACTGCTCGCGCGGCTGCGCCCCGCGAAGGGTTTGCACTGCATTGCGGTCGTCACTGCGGGCGCGTTTCCGGTGATGGCTGCTTTCGTTCTGCTGCTACGCCGTGGTGCCACCGTGCGCCCCCGCGCGGCGGCAACTGCGGCGGGAATGGCATCGGCGGCGTCCGGCGCGCTCGTCTGGGCGCTTGCGTGCCCGATCGACGATCCGCTCTACGTCGTACTTTGGTATGCGCTCGCGTCTGCGCTGATCGTGGTGGCGTCGCGCGCGTGGCTGACCGAGGTGGTCAAGCTACGCCCGCGCTGCCCAGTGCGCGAAGGCATGCGGCGGCGCTTGCGCGAAGGCTGGCCCTGGAGGTGAGACCGGTGCTGTCATTGCCTTCGTAGACGAGTCCATCCCGGCGCGGGGGAGTGCCGCCTTTTCAGAAACGGAGCGCCACCCTTGCCCTCCCTCCTGCCACCCCCCTAAGCCCACCGCATGACCCAACTCGTCCTCATCCGCCACGGCCAGTCCGCCTGGAACCTCGAGAACCGCTTTACTGGCTGGTGGGACGTGCCCGTCACCCCCGCCGGCGCGCAGGAGGCGCGCGCGGCGGGCAAGCTGCTTGCCGCGCGCGGCTTCGAGTTCGATGTCGTCTTCACCAGCCTGCTGACGCGCGCGATCCAGACGCTGAACATCGTGCTCGGCGAGCTCGCCACCGAATGGCTGCCTGTCAGCAAGGACTGGCGGCTGAACGAGCGCCACTATGGCGGGCTGACCGGGCTCAACAAGGCCGAGACCGCCGCGCGGCACGGCGACGAGCAGGTGCACATCTGGCGGCGCAGCTTCGATATCCCGCCGCCCCCCGCCGAACCCGGCGGCGAGTACGACGTTGCCGCCGACCGCCGCTACGCCGGGATCGCGGTGCCGAACACCGAATCGCTTAAGGACACGATCGCGCGCGTGCTCCCCTACTGGGAAACCGCGATCCTGCCCGAACTGTGCGCGGGCAGGCGCGTGCTGATCGTCGCGCACGGGAATTCGCTGCGCGCGCTGGTCAAACATCTGTCGGCTATTTCGGACGCGGACATCGCGGGCCTCGAAATCCCCACCGGTCGCCCGATCGTCTACACGCTGGACGCGGAACAACGCGCCACCGGACGGCGCTATCTGGACGAACCCGCCGCGATGTAGGCCACTCAAGCGCATGATCTATCTCTGGCTCAACCTTCTCCCCATCGTTCTCGCGGCCGCCGCTGGCCTCGCGGTCGGCTGGGCGTATCGCAAGCTCCTGCGCGCGCCCTCGCGCGGCGGCGCGGCCTATCTCGCCACGCGCTTCGTTGCCGAAACCTGGCTTGCCGCCATCCTCGCGGGCGCACTGATCCTGGCACCGTCGGCAAAGGCGGGCGCATGGACGATGGCGCTCGGCAGCGCGGTCGTCATCTGGATCGGCTTCGTGCTGCCCGCCACCGTCGTCACGCTGACCGGCCGGGGGGTGCGACGCAAGCCGATCCTGATCGAATGCGGCTTCTGGCTGACTGTGATGCTGGTGCAGGCCGCCGCTCTCCACCTCATCGGCGTCGTCCCCCCACCGCACGCCTGACCCGCTTGCCCCGCCGCGCGCACATCGCTAACCAGCGTTTTTGCGCGAGGACCGCATGGGGGCATCCCCGCTCGTCGGCATCAGTATGGGCAGCCGCTCCGACTGGGAGACGATGCGCCACGCCGCCGCCCTTCTGGACGAACTCGAAGTTCCCAATGAGCCGCGCGTTGTCTCCGCGCACCGCACCCCCGAGCGGCTGTACACTTACGCGCGCGAGGCAGCGGGGCGCGGCTTGAAAGCAATCATCGCGGGCGCGGGCGGCGCGGCGCATCTGCCCGGCATGGCGGCCGCGCTCACCCCGCTCCCCGTGCTGGGGGTGCCCGTGCCCACCGGCGGCCTGATGGGGACGGATAGCCTGCTCTCGATCGTCCAGATGCCCGCCGGCGTGCCCGTCGCCACGTTCGCCATCGGCAAGCCCGGAGCGAAAAACGCCGCGCTGTTCGCCGCCGCGATGCTGGGGCTGGGCGATCCCGCGCTCGCCCGGCGCCTCGCTGCATGGCGCGCCGCGCAGAGCGAGGATGTGCCGCATTATCCCGAGTAAAGAACCGCCGATGATCCCGCCC
The DNA here is from genome assembly GCA_038326295.1 of Sphingomonadales bacterium. Lineage (GTDB taxonomy): Bacteria > Pseudomonadota > Alphaproteobacteria > Sphingomonadales > Sphingomonadaceae > JAVVHE01. Next base: position 2,385 of record JBBQJX010000181.1, on the reverse strand, counting down.
GGATCGACGATCGGCATCCTCGGCGGCGGCCAGCTCGGCCGGATGCTGGCAATGGCGGCGGCGCGACTGGGTTATCGCTGCCATATTTACGCACCGCCCGGCGAACCCGGCGACGGCACCCCCGCCGCCGACGTGTCCGCGTTCAGCACCGAGGCGGGCTGGGAAGATCGGGCAGCGCTCGATCAATTCGCGGGCGCGATCGATGTCGCCACGCTCGAGTTCGAGAATGTCCCCCTCGCAACCGCTCGCGCGCTGGCCCGGCGCGTGCTGCTGCGTCCGGGCGTGCGCGCGCTCGAAGTGGCGCAGGACCGGCTGGCGGAAAAGGTCTTTGCTGCCGCGCTTGGCGGTCGCCCCGCCGCGCACCGCGTGGTCGAAAGCCTCGCAGATCTGCGTGCGGCGCTCCACGATCTCGGTGCGCCCGCGATCCTGAAGACTCGCCGTTTCGGCTATGACGGCAAGGGGCAGGCGCGGATCGAAACGGCGGCGGACGCAGAGACCGCCTGGGACACCATAGGCCGCCAGCCTGCCGTGCTCGAAGCGCACATTGCATTTGCCGCCGAATTCTCGATCCTTCTCGCGCGCGGCGCGGATGGCGCGTGCACGGTGTACGAGGCACCGTTGAACGACCATCGCAGCGGCATCCTGCACTGCTCCACCGTGCCCGCAGGCGCGGTCGTCGCGGCGCAAGCCGGGGAGGCGGCGGCGCTTGCCCGGCGCATCGCCGACGCGCTCGACTATGTGGGGCTGCTCGCAGTTGAGTTTTTCGCCACCGCTGACGGCCCGGTATTCAACGAGATGGCCCCGCGCGTCCACAACAGCGGCCACTGGACCATCGAGGCGGCGGACTGTTGCCAGTTCGAAAACCACATCCGCGCGGTGTGCGGCCTGCCGCTGGGATCGGCGGCAACACGCGGCGCGGCGCGGATGACCAACCTGATCGGGGAAAATGGAGCGCGCGCGGTGGACGCGCTCGCCGAGCCGCGCATCCACTTGCATCTTTATGGGAAGCGCGAAGCGCGGCTTGGGCGCAAGATGGGACATGTGACGCGCCTGGAATGAACGAAGCTCCTTAAGTGTCGGAAATCTTTACACTTCGGTCTGGACCGGCACGAAACGATGCCGCGAATACGTACTTGGCACGCAATTTGCTTGGAATGTCCGGGGGGATGTCCGCTGACCCACGGAGTATCCCATGTTGCGTTTGCCTGCCCTCGCCGCGATCGCGCTCACCGCGCTCGCCGCCGCCTCTCCCGCCGTCGCCGTCACCTACGACGCGTTTACCAGCTTCGACGGCTCGACCAATCCAGTCAATAATTTCAGTTTCGGCGTCTTCGACGGCACCGCGTTTACGCCGTACGTGTCGAACACGGGCTGCACCGCTTTGATCTCGGATACCGTTTGTCTCAACACCAACGGCCTTCCCGGCGCGTTCAAGACAACGAGCGGCGCGCACACCTCGGGCACAGTCCTCGTTCCCGGCGACGCGCTGATCTTCCACCCCGGACCGATCGCAGGCCAGTCGGCCGCCGTACTGTTCACCGCGCCGACCTCGCAGTTCTACCACCTGAGCGGCACCGCGTTCGTCGCCGACACCAACCCGTCCGGCACCAACATCGGCATCATCATCGATCGCGGTCGCGGCGTGTTCTCGCAATTCGTCGGCTCGCTGTCTGCTTCGTCGCCGACGCTCTCGGCGACCTACGACACCTATCTCGTTGCAGGCCAGAGCATCGGCGGCTTCGTCGATTTCGCAGGCTCGTATAACAATGATTCAACCGGCGTGCGCTTCCGCGTCACCGAGCTAGGCCAGACGCTCGTCCCCGAACCTGCCGCGCTCGCGCTCTTCGGCATGGGCGCGCTCGCGCTTGGCCTCGGGCGCCGTCGCCGCTGAACCAGTTCGTCACGGCCGGGGGCGCGGACGGGGGATCGTCCGCGCCCTTGGTGTGTCCGGCTTAGGCGCGGGCCGCGCTGACGCCAGTGTCGTTGCGCCGCAACGCCTCCAGCGCCGCCCCCGCGATGCCATTCGCGTCCAGCCCTGCGGTCGCATACATCTGCGCCGGGCCATCCTGATCCTGGAATATATCGGGCAGCCGCAGCGTGCGCACTTTTAGTCCGGCGTCGAGCAAACCCTCGTCGCTCAGATACGTCAGCACATGCGCGCCGAAGCCGCCGATCGCCCCTTCTTCGACCGTGAGGAGCAACTCGTGTGTGGTCGCCAGCCGCCGGATCATCGCGATGTCCAGCGGCTTGGCGAAGCGCATGTCCGCGACCGTGGTCGAGAGACCCTTCGCCGCCAGCTGGTCCGCCGCCGCCAGCGCCTCCTGCAAGCGGCTGCCGAGTGAAAGGATCGCCACCGTCTTGCCCTCGCGCACGACGCGGCCCTTG
>JBBQJX010000180.1:0-4676 GCA_038326295.1 Sphingomonadales bacterium | reverse complement strand
AGGTCTTGAAGCTTGCGCGGCGGGCCGCCCTCGAGCACCACCACCGAGCGTCCGGCGGCAGCAAGCACGGCAGCATGCACGCTCCCCGCCGCGCCCGCGCCGACGATGACGACGTCCACCTCGTCGGGGGCGTGGGCCACGCTCACCAGCGCCTCGGCGGCAGGATATGCTCCATGTAGGGGACGCCGAGCGCCTCGAAACCGGCGGGCGTGCCGTAAACGACATCGACCGAGTCGCCGCGCACACTCAGATAGAAGAGCGGCGCGGGCGGGCCGGTCCACCCCGGCGGCGGTCCGGCGAGCAGGCTGGACGCGAGCGCGAGCGCGGGACCCTGCGCGAGCGCCACGAACGGGCGCGCGTGCGCCGCCTGCGCAGCAGCATCGAGCGCGGCCAACCCGGCGGCGTAGAAATCGCGGAACGGCGGGACCACACCGAAATAGCGTGCAATCAGAAGGCTTTCGTTCGGCGTGGCGGCGAGCTGCGCGTCGACATACTCCGCCACGCCCCCCGCGCGCGCGCCCGGCACGAGCGTTTCGCCCAGATGGGCCAGCGTCATGGCCTGCGCGGGGGTGAAAATGCGCGGCGTCGCAACGCGCGCATAGGCGTCGGCGGGCGCGAGGTGTACAACCTGCCCCGCGACGAGACAGGCAATCAGCAGCGTCCCCGATTTCAGAACCGAACGGCGGTCCGGCGCGGGCACGCTCACCCGACCAGCGCCAGCACGCGCAGCGGCGAGCCCGATCCGCCGACGATCTTGAGCGGGGCCGCAATCACCAGCGCGCCGGTCGCCGGAAGCTGGTCCAGATTGGTCAGACACTGCAATCCATAGCGCCCCGCGCCGTGCAGCAGCGTGTGCGCCGGATAGGGCGGATCGAACAGGTGCGCCTGCCCGGCATCGGTGCCGATCGTCTCGACGCCCAGCCCGTGCACGCCGCGCTCCACCATCATCCGCACCGCGTCCGCCGACGGCCCCGGCGTGTGCGCGCCCGCTCCGTCGCGGTTGGTGTAGGCGGGGCCGTGGCGCTTCGACCAATCGGTGCGCAGCAGCAGCCACGCGCCGCGAGGCAGGCGGCCGTGCAGCGCCTCCCACGCCTCCAGATGCGCGGGTTCGACAATCAGATCGGCATCGGCGGCCGCCGCCGCGCTCACGTCCACCACCACGGCGGGGGCGATCAGGTGCGCGGGCGCGATGGTATCGGTGGCGTTGTCCGGCAGATCGCGGCCGGTGATCCAGTGCACCGGTGCATCGAAATGCGTGCCCGTATGCTCGTTCATCGTGAACTCGTTCCAGTACCACGCGGGGCCATGCTCGTTGTAGCGGCTCACCGTGCGCTGGCTGAAGCCCACGCACTGGCCGAACTCGGGTGGCAGTTCGAGCGCGGGCGTCTCGGGCGAGAGCGGCTGCGTCAGATCGATCACCCGCACCGAGCCGCTGCCAAGCGCCGCCGCCAACTGGCTTACACACCCCATAATCCGTCTCCAACCGCGCTGGCGACCGATGATACGCGAAGTTTCAAGCAAATCCAGTCGGCAGTTCGCAGGCCGTACGCACCACCGGACCCGGATGTCGCTCGCACGCAAATGGTGCCCGGGAAAGGACTCGAACCTTCACGACCTTGCGGTCACTGGCACCTGAAGCCAGCGCGTCTACCAATTCCACCACCCGGGCAGGGGGCGTCATGCGAAGGCGGCGCGGGTAGGCGAAGCCGCACCCGCTGTCAATTCGCAGGCCCGCCCGCTATCTGTCGTACCGCAGCGCAACACGCACAGTTCGGGAAAGCATGAACATGCAAGGCTTGGTGACCGTGATCGGCGGCTCGGGGTTTCTGGGGCGCTATGTCGTGCAACGGCTGGCGGCGGCGGGCGCGCGGGTCCGCGTCGCGGTGCGACGTCCGCAGGCCGCGATCTTCCTCAAACCCATGGGCCAGCCCGGGCAGATCCAGCTGATCCAGACCGACATCCGGGACGAACGCCAGTGCGCCGCTGCGATGCACGGCGCGGATATGGGCGTGAACCTCGTGGGCATCCTCGCCGAGGGCGGTGGACGCAGCTTCGCCAACATCCAGGCCGAAGGTGCCGCCACCGCCGCCCGCGCGGCCGCCGGTGCAGGCGTGCGCGCCTGGGTCCAGGTCTCCGCCATCGGCGCGGACGCGGCCTCGCCGTCCGCCTATGCGCGCTCGAAAGCCGGGGGCGAGGCGGGCGTGCTGGCGGCGATCCCTGCCGCCACGATCCTGCGCCCCAGCCTGATCTTCGGCGCGGAAGACGGGTTCACCAACCGCTTCGCCGCACTCGCGCGCACCGCGCCCGTCATGCCGGTGGTCGCGGGTGATACGCGCTTCCAGCCGGTGTATGTTCTCGATGTCGCGCACGCGATCGTCGACGCGCTGGCCGATCCCGCGCGCCATGGCGGCCATGTGTTCGAGCTAGGCGGGCCGACCGTCTACACCTTCCGCCAGCTCCTCGCGCTGATCATGGCCGAGATCCGCGTGGACAAGCCGCTGATCGAGGTGCCCGACCGGATCGCGCGTCTGCTCGCGCGCGCGGGCGATGTGCTGCCGGGCCTGCCGATGACGACCGATCAGTTCCGGATGCTCCAGCGCGACAATGTAGTGGGGGAAGGGATGGCTGGGCTGGACGCGTTCGGTATCCGCCCGACGCCGATCGAGGCGGTCGCCCCCGTATGGCTCGAACGGTATCGCCGTTTCGGACGGTTCAACGATGGCGCGCGCGCGACCGCCAGCGCCTGACCGGTTGGCGGGGCCATCGCTGCCTGTTAAGCGCCACCCGTCGCGTAGCATCCGAGAATCCGGTGACCCCTCCCCTTCCCCACCCGTCCGCGCGCTAAGGCCCGCCCCGTGTCCGCGCGTAAAGGCCTCACCTATCTGCTCGGCGGCAATGCGGGCGGCTTCGTCATCCAGTTCGCCGCCTCGGTTGCGATGGCGCGATTGCTCACCCCCGGCGAAATGGGCGTCTATGCCGCCTCGATGGCGATCGTGTGGATCATCAACGGCGTGCTCAACGTCGGCCTGCAAAGCTACTGCGTGCGCGAACGCGAGATGCCGCCCGAGAAACTGGGCACCGTCCTGCTGCTCACGCTCGTGCAGTCCGCAGTTTTCGGGCTCGGTCTGCTGATCGCCGCGCCGCTCATCGGCGGCTTCGCGCGCGATCATCGCGTCACCGAATCGATCATCATCCTGTCGTGGTTCGGCGCGCTGATGCCCGTGCTGGTCACCAGCTACGGCCTGATGCAGCGCGCCATGCGCTTCGAGCGTGTGGTGATCTGCACGCTGTCCAACATCGGCATTTCTGCAGCTGTCACCATCGCGCTCGCCGCGCAGGGCTACAGCTGGCGCTCGATGCCGATCGGCAGCGGCGTGGGCGTCACCTTCGCGGTCGTACTCGCGCTCTGGTTCCAGCGCGCGCAGATGCTGCGCACTCCGCTCAGCCGCGCCTATATCGGCCCGATCATGGTCTTTGGCAGCCGCATTTTCTCGGCCAGCCTCATCCTTAACATCACCAACCGCGTGCCCGATATCGTGCTCACACGCGCGGCGGGAACGGCGGCGACCGGGTTGTACAATCGCGGCGCCAATCTGGTGGATAATTTCAACAACACGCTGATGAAAAGCTTCTCGCGCGTGCTCGCCTCGCAAATGGCACGCGATCGGCAGACACCCGCCGGCATCGGCCCGGTCTATGCGCGCATGAGCCGCCTGATCACCGGTCTGTTCTGGCCCGCCTTCGCGGTATTGGGCGTGCTCGCAGCCCCGATCGTCGCCTTCCTGTTCGGGCCCAAGTGGGTCGCAGCCGGGCCGGTGCTCTCGATCGTCGCGGCGGCGGGCGCGATCAATCTCGCGGTCGCCAGCCGCTCCGAAGTGCTGGTCACGAGCGGACGCGAGCGCGAGCTGCCGCGCAACGAAGCGATCCGGGGCGTCATCGGCGTCACGCTGTTCACGCTCGCCGCCTATTCGGGCGGGCTGATCCTCGCCGCGAGCACGCGCATCGTCGATGCGGTGGTGGCGGTGATCCTCTACTCGCCCGGCATCCGCGCGGCGACCGGGCTCAGCCGGGGCGAGATGTGGCGTGCCTTCGCCCGCAGCGCGCTCGTCGCCGCCGCCACCGCCGCGCCCGCCGTGATCGGCATGGCGTTGCTCGGCTGGCCCAACGCGCTGCGCACGATCGAACTGTTCGGCATGATCAGCGCGTGCGGCGTGGCATGGTTCGTCAGCCTGTTCCTGCTGCGCCACGAGCTGGCGCACGAGGTCGCCAACGTCTTCGCCAAGGCGCGCGCGCGTCTCCCCCGCCTCGCCTGAAGGATGCCGGATGGATCATGGATCGCTGCTGACCGCCATCATCCTTGGCATCGTCGAAGGGTTGACCGAATTTCTGCCGGTCTCGTCCACCGGCCACCTCGTACTCGCCTCGGCGCTGCTCGGCTATGACGCGGACCAGTGGAAGCTGTTCAACATCGTCATCCAGCTCGGCGCGATCCTGGCGATCGTGGTGCTCTACTGGCGGACCTTCCTTGCGGTCATGCACGGGCTGGTAGCGGGCAGGGCGCTCTCGTGGCGCTTCGTGCGCAACATCCTCCTCGCCTTCCTTCCCGCCGCCGTCATCGGCCTCCTCCTCCACAAGCGCATCGAGGCGCTGCTGGGCCGCCCCGAGGTAGTGGCGAT
>JBBQJX010000179.1:0-4737 GCA_038326295.1 Sphingomonadales bacterium | reverse complement strand
GAGGGGAGGCGCGGGTTTCGGAAAATCCATCGTGTGGGAGATAAGCGCGAGCGCGGCCCTCCGCCACCCGCCGCGAGCGGACGAGGACCGATCCCGCTGGCCTGCGGATTTACTGGAGCAGGAGCGTATGCGTTTTGAAAGGTAATGCTTACCTTGACCCTCTTGGCTATCAGCGATTGAGCAGCCGTGCCGCGTCGAGCGCGTGATAGGTCAGCACTCCAGCAGCGCCCGCGCGCTTGAACGCGGTGAGGATTTCGAGGATCGCTGCGTTGCGGTCCATCGCGCCCATCGCCACCGCGCCCTCGATCATCGCCGCCTCGCCGCTGGTATGATAGGCGAAAGTCGGCACGCCAAACTCCGCGCGCACCGCCGCAAGGATATCCAGATAGGCAAGACCGGGCTTGACCATCACCGTGTCGGCCCCCTCGGCCAGATCGAGCGCGACCTCGCGCAGCGCTTCGGCGGCGTTGGCATAATCCATCTGGTAACCGCGCTTGTCCCCCTTGAGTACGCCTTCGGAGCCCACCGCCTCGCGGAACGGGCCATACAGCGCGCTCGCATATTTGGCGGCATAGGCCATGATCTGGCGGCCCTCGAAGCCATTGTCTTCCAGCGCGGCGCGGATGCGGCCGATGCGCCCGTCCATCATGTCCGATGGGGCAAGGATATCTGCCCCCGCGCGCGCCTGCACCAGCGATTGCTGGACGAGCATGTCCAGCGTCGCATCGTTGTCTACCGAGCCATCGCGCGCGAGCAGCCCGTCATGCCCGTGGCTCGTGTATGGATCGAGTGCGACATCGGCCAGCACGCCCACATCGGGTGCCGCCGCCTTCGCCTCGGCGATCGCGCGGCACATGATGTTGTCCGCCGACAAGGCAGTGCTGGCATCCTCAGACCGCGGCTCGCCATGCGGGAACAGCGCGATGCACGGAATGCCCGCGTCTCCCGCCATCCGCGCCGTCGCGCCCACCTCGCCAAGCGGCACGCGCTCCACGAAGGGCAGGGTGCGCAGCCGCTCGCGCGGGCCCGTGGTGACAAAAATTGGCCAGATGAGGTCCGACGGAGACAGCCGCGTCTCGGCGACCATCGCTCTGGACCATGCGTGGGCGCGCGTTCGGCGAAGGCGGAGCGCGGGATAGGGGGCGTGCATCGCAATGATATTAGACGGCACCGCAACACGCCGCAAATGCGCGCGGGCTTAGGGCATGGGCTAAAACGGCGCGGCAACGGCCGTTCCTGTTTGAATGTCCGAGACCCTCGATTGCCTGACCGATCTTCTGCATGGCGAGCCGCGTCCCGCGCGCAGCTTCTGGATACGCGTCGTGCTGCCGGTGATGGTTGCTGGTCTGGCGATGCTCGGCCTGGCGGGTGGCGGGCTGTGGTGGGCAGCGGCGCGCAGCGACACGATTTCGGTCGAACGGCAGATGCGGCTCGCCGATGCGGCGATCGGCGCGAGCATCGACGCGTTACCGCAGGCGCAGCTCGCCTACGCCGTGTGGGACGAACCCGTGCTGCGGTTGAAGCGCGCGCCCGATCCCGACTGGTTTCGCGTCAGCATCGGCGTCCAGCTCGATTACCTGTTCCCCGATGTCGAAACCTATTTGCTCAACCCCGACGACCGCGCGCTCTATGGCTATGGTGCAAGCCGTTCGCTGCCGGTCGAGAGCTTCGAGGCGATCCGCCCCGCGCTGGCGCGCATGATCGAGGAGGTGCGCGGGCGCGTCCGGCCGCAGGGCCACGCGCGCGACCGGCTGCTCGATGGCGGACCGCCTCCGCGATCCACCGGCGCGCCGGGACGCAACGACTATGTGGTGTTCGCCGCCCACCTCGCGCGCGTCCACGACCGTCCGGCGGCGGTCAGCATCATGCGCATCGTGCCTACGTCGCCCCAAGTGGTGCAGGCGAGAGGTGGCGAGCCGCTTCTGGTAACCATCCGCTATCTGAACGCGCCGTTCCTGAGCGAGCTCGCGCATCAGCATCTGCTCGCCGCGCCTCGCTTCGCCGAGCGGTCCGATGCCCGCGAGGGAGAGGCCGCGATGCGACTGGCCGACGACGACGGGCAGGAGGTCGGCTGGCTGATCTGGCGGCCCGAACTGGCCGGCACGCGGCTGCTGCGCACGATGGGCCCGATAACAGCGCTCGCGGGGCTGGCAATCGCGGGTGTGCTGGCGCTGCTGGTGGCGCGGCTGCGCGACGCGATGCAACGCGTCGAGGCGAGCGAGGCGGAGGCGCGGCATCTGGCGCTGCACGATCCGCTGACCAGCCTGCCCAACCGCGCGCTGTTCGAAGACCGGCTCGATCAGGCGATCGGGCGCGCGCGGCGGGGTCGGACGGCGGCGCTACTTGTCCTCGACCTCGATCGCTTCAAGGCGGTCAACGATACGTTGGGCCATGCGGCTGGCGACGGCGTGCTCAGGGAATTCGCCCGCCGTCTGCGCGCGATGCTGCGCACTGGCGATACCGCCGCGCGATTTGGCGGGGACGAGTTCGGCGTCATCCTGACGGACGTTCGCTGCCGGGGCGACGTGGAGGCGGTGTGCGAGCGCATCCTTGCCGCCACCGCACGCCCGATCGGCCTCCCCGAGGGGATTGCCTGTGTGGGGGCGAGCATCGGCGTCGCGATCATGCCCGAGGCCGGACCGAACCGCACCGAGGTCATGCGCGCCGCCGATCGCGCGCTCTATTGGGCCAAAGCGGACGGGCGCGAATGCTACCGCCTGTTCGATTCGGACCCCGAGGCGCAGATGCGCGCGGCGGCGTGACCCGAGGGTCAGCGCAGGGCTGCCTCCAGCATCGCGCGCCGCTGCGCGTGATCGGGCATCGTCTCGTCCATGAGTGCCCGAAATTCCGGGCCGTGATTGAAGTGCACCAGATGGCATAGCTCGTGTGCCACCACAAAATCCAGGCACGCCAGCGGCGCGCGGATCAGATCGAGGCCGAGCGTCATGCGCCCGTCGCGGCTCATACTCCCCCACCGGCGCTGGAGTGCGCGGATGGTCACCGGCGGCAGCGTGAAGCCGCGCGCGGCGAACCCGGCGAACTGTGCCGCCACACGGGCGGGATACAGCGCGCGCGCCTCCGCGAAACGCCAGGCGCGCATCAATGCCGCGCGCCGGGCGAGGTCGGACGGGCGGTGCAGCGCGAGGACGATCCGCTCGCCCTCCAGCCGCACGCCGAGACGCAAGCCCGTCTCCACTGCAAGTGCATAGGGCTGGCCCAGATGCAGATGGGTCTCGCCCTCCACGAACGTCGGAGGGGATGTGCGCAGCGGCAAGGCGGCGAAGCGAGCGCGCGCCTTGGCGATCCAGTCGCCGCGCGTATCGACGAACGCCAGGACGCGTGCCTGCGCCACGCGTCTGGGCGCGCGCACGATCACCTCGCCCTCTGCGGTGACCGTGATGCCCAGCGTGCGCCGATCCGATCGTACCAGCGTGAACGCCAGATCGCCGCGCGCCAGATGTATCGTGCTCACGCGCTCAGCCATGCCGGGACGGCAGCGCGCGCTCCACGGTCGGCAAAATCCCGCGCACGATCGTACGCACGCCCGCCGCCGTCGGATGCAGCCGGTCGGGCATCTGCAGCTCGGGGTGCAGGGTAACGCCGTTCAGGAAAAAGGGGTACAGCGGCACGCGGTACTTGCGCGCCAGCTCGGCGTAGATCGGGTTGAAGCGCGCCGCGTAAGGCTGCCCCAGATTGGGCGCCGCCAGCATCCCCGCGAGCACCACGCGAACGCGCCGCCGCGCGAGTTCTGCCAGCATCGCATCCAGATTGGCGCGCACCACTGCGGGGTCGATGCCGCGCAGCATGTCGTTCGCGCCCAGCTCCACGATCGCCAGATCGGGCGTGGCGTGCAGCCCCGCCAGCACCCATGCCAGCCGCGCAAGCCCGCCCGTCGACGTATCGCCCGAGACCCCCGCATTGTGGACCGTGGCCGGTATCCCCCGGGCGCGCAGCGCTCGCTCCAGCTGCGCGGGAAAGCCGTCCGCGATCGGCAGCCGATAGCCCGCCGTCAGGCTGTCGCCGAACGCCAGGATAAGCGGCTTGCCGGGCGATGCGGCGGCAGGCACGGCCGCCAGCAGCAGCGCCGCCAGCGGTCGCAATATCCGCGCCAGGAACCTACGTGCGGCGCGTTCGGGCATGGTGCGTCCGGGAAGGGTTCGTCATTTGCCTGATATCGTCATCCGCGCGCGCGATGTCACGCTTTCGCTTGGGGCGGGCGAGGCCCGGGTCGATATTCTGCGCGGCATCGATCTCGATGTGACAGCGGGCGAGCGCGTCGCCGTGACGGGCGCGTCGGGCTCAGGCAAATCATCGCTGATGGCGGTGCTGAGCGGGCTCGAACCCGCGACCGGCGGCACAATCATGGTCACCGGCGCGGACTTTCGCGCGCTGGACGAGGATGGGCTGGCGCGCGCCCGGCGCGGTCGCATCGGGCTGGTGCTGCAGGCCTTCCACCTGATCCCCAGCATGACCGCGCTCGAAAACGTCGCCGTCCCGCTAGAACTAGCGGGCGCGTCGGACGCGTTCGCCCGCGCGCGCGAAGGCCTCGCCGCTGTCGGCCTCGCGCACCGCACCGGTCATTATCCGACGCAGCTTTCGGGCGGCGAGCAGCAGCGCGTCGCAATCGCCCGCGCGCTCGGTCCGCGCCCACAGCTGGTGTTCGCAGACGAACCCACGGGCAATCTCGATGCCACCACCGGCGCGGGCGTGCTGGACCTCCTGTTCGAACGCCAGCGC
>JBBQJX010000178.1:0-4813 GCA_038326295.1 Sphingomonadales bacterium | reverse complement strand
ATATAATTGGGTCGCACCCGGCAAGCGCGTCGCCACCGTCACCGTCACCAACCCGCCGGTCAACGCGCTGAACGAGCGCGCGATCGACGAACTCGGCATCGTGGTCGAGCATCTGGCGCGGCGCAACGATGTGGTGGCGGTGGTCTTCACCGGCCAGGGCAACAGCTTCGTCGCGGGCGCGGACATCCGCCAGATGCTCGACGAAATCCACACGATAGAAGAAGCGCGCGTGCTGCCCAACAACGCGCAAGCCGTGTTTGCCAAGATTGAGGCGATGGACAAGCCCTGCATCGCGGCGATCAATGGGGTGGCGCTGGGGGGTGGACTGGAGTTCGCGCTGGCGTGTCATTATCGGGTGGCAGAGCCGACCGCGCGGTTCGGGTTCCCGGAGATCAGGCTGCGGCTGCTGCCAGGGTTTGGGGGGACACAGCGGTTGGTGCGGCTGCTCGTAGACAAACGGGGCGAAGAAGGACTGCGGGACGCTATCGCGCTAATCCTTGGCGGACGGACGGTTGATACGTTCGCCGCGATCGCCGCAGGATTCATCGATTGGGATGTCCGTGACGACGAAGGCGCGCTCGGCACGGCGCATAAGTTGGTTCGGTGGCATGTGATGGATACCGAAGGATATGACGGCCGCAACAAAGGCTGGCCGCTCTTGAAGGCGTTTGAGCAACGCAAGTCAGCACTCGACCTGTGGAATAAGCCGAGTACCGTGTCGTTAGACACCGTACTAGTTGACGAACACATTCAGCGTGTCCTCGCCCAGCTACATTTGGCAGGGCGAGCCCAAGCTGCTGACCGTGCGCTAGATGCAATTCGAGTAGGACTTGAGAAGGGTTTAACCGCTGGTTACGCGCGCGAAGCTGAGCTTTTTGCAGAGGCGATTGTTGATCTAGAGGGCGGTAAGACAGGCATTCGTCAGTTCCTCGACAAAGTTAGCCCGCCGCTGCCCGTGCGCCGCGATGGGGTTTTCAATTACGATTCAATTGACCACGAGGGACTCGCGCAAGACGCCGCTTGTGAAGTTTTACCGCGTGGCTCACCTTTTTTCCCGGGCGTGACTCCCGTTCCGCTCAACCAATACGCCTTCGGCATCTCCCGCGACCCTGCAACCGGCGCACCGCGCCACGGCCCGCCCGGCACGCACGAGCGCGAGATGATCGTCCCCGTCGCTACGCCCGGCCCCAATGACGCGCTCGTCTACATGCTGACCAGCGAGGTCAACTTCAACGACATCTGGGCGATCACCGGCATCCCCGTCTCGCCATTCGACTCCCACGATGAAGACTTCCAGACGACTGGCTCGGGTGGCGTCGGCCTGATCGCCGCGCTTGGCTCCGAAGCGCGCGCGCAGGGCCGCCTCAAGGTCGGCGATCTGGTGGCGGTCTATTCGGGCACGTCCGATCTCCTGTCTCCCCAGGCGGGCCTCGATCCGATGTACGCAGGGTTCGCGATCCAGGGGTACGAGACCGAGACCGGCTCCCACGCGCAGTTCCTCGTCACGCAAGCCCCGCAGCTCCACCCGGTTCCCGCCGATCTCACTCTGGAACAGGCGGGCAGCTACATCCTCAATCTGGGCACCGTCACGCGCGCGCTGTTCACCACGCTCCAGATCGAACCCAGCCGCACGATCTTCGTCGAAGGCTCGGCGACGGGCACCGGGCTCGATGCGCTGCGCAGCTCGGTCCGCACCGGGCTCAGCGCCATCGGTCTTGTGTCCTCCCCCGAACGCGCCGCCTTCGTGCGCGGCCAGGGTGCGATCGGCACGGTCGATCGCAAGGACCCGCGCTTTGCCGTCTTGTTTACCATGGTCCCCGAAGACGCCGCCGAGGCGCGCGCGTGGGAAGCCGCCGGTGCCGAACTCGTCGATACGGTCAAGGCCATGAACCACGGCCACCTGCCCGATTACGTCATCAGCCACGCGGGCGAGACGGCCTTTCCGCGCAGCTTCCAGTTGCTCGCCGAGGGCGGCGCGCTGGCCTTCTACGGCGCATCCTCGGGCTATCATTTCAGCTTCATGGGCAAGCCCGGCCACGCCACCCCGGAAGCGATGCTGCGCCGCGCGGGGCTGCGCGGCGGCGAGGCGGTTCTGCTCTACTACGGCCCGCGCTCGACCGACCTCCTCGACGAGATCGGGCTCGAAATGATCGAGGCCGCGCGCGCCTTTAACGCGCGCACCGTCGTCGCCACCACCACCGATGGCCAGCGCGAGTTCCTCGGCTCGCTCGGGCTGGAAGACGCGATCGAGGGCATCGTCAGTCTGGAATCGATCCGCAGGCGGGAGGGCGCGAATTTCGATTGGCCCGATACCATGCCGCGCCTCCCCGACGCCAAGAAGGATATCGAGGCTTTCAAGGCGGCGGTCCGCGATTATCAGGAACGCGTGCTCAAGCCGTTCGGCGGTTCGATCGGCAAGATCCTGCGCTCGGCGGACAATCCGCGCGGCTCCCCCGATCTCGTGATCGAACGTGCGCGCCAGGACACGCTCGGTATCTCGACCAGCCTCGTCAAGCCCTTCACCGGGCGAGTGGTCTTCGCCGAAGACCTCGCGGGCCAGCGCTTCACCTTCTACGCCCCGCAGGTCTGGACACGCCAACGCCGCATCCTGATGCCGACCGCATCGATCCTGGGCACCCACCTGTGCAATGCCTACGAGGTGACGCGCATGAACGACATGATCGCGGCAGGTCTCCTCGAAGTCACCGATCCCGTCGTCGTGCCGTGGGAGGGCCTGCCCGAAGCTCACCAGGCGATGTGGGAAAACCGCCATTCCGGCGCGACCTATGTGGTCAACCACGCGCTGCCCGCTATGGGCTTGAGAAGCCGCGACGCGCTGCTCGAAATGTGGGCGGCGCAATCACAATGATCGGATCGAAGGGCAGGGCGATGGCAAAGGCGAAAACACACGCGGACGTAAATGGCGCAGTCGGTCGTCTCGCGGGCAAGATCGCGGTGATCACCGGGGCGGCGGGCAACATCGGCGGCCACATCGTGCGCCATTACCTCGCCGAAGGTGCGACCGTGGTGATGACTGGCCGCACCGCCGCGCGCATCGAGGCCGCCGCCGCAGCGATGCTGGCCGAAACCGGCGTGGAGGCCGCACGCCTGGCCACCGTGGTCCTCGATGGCGCGGACCCCGCCTCGGTCCGCGCGGGCATCGCCGAAGTCGTGGCCCGCTTCGGCCGCATCGATATTCTCGTCAACAACGCGGGTTCCGCAGGCCCCAAGCAGGCGCTCGAACAGCTTCCCTTCACACCTGAAGAACTGGCCGCGCTTCAGGGTCAGGGTTCCACCGATACCGAGACCGTCGCCGACGCCATCCGCAACATCTTCGGCGTCACCTGGAATCTCGTGCGCGCCGCAGCGCCCGCGATGGGGGAGGGGGCATCGATCATCAACGTCTCCACCATCTTCTCGCGCACGCTTTACTATGCGCGGACCGCCTATGTCGTCCCGAAGGCGGCGCTGAACGCGCTCAGTCGCGAACTCAGCCTCGAACTCGGGCCACGCGGCATTCGCGTCAACCTGATCTTCCCCGGCCCGATCGCCAGCGAACGCATCCGCACCGTGTTCGCCGCGATGGATCAGCTCCGGGGCGATGAACCGGGTGCCACCACCGCCAAATTCTTCGACATGATGTCGCTCGAACGCGCCACGGACGGTCCTCGCGCGAAAACCTTCCCGACCCCCGACGATATCGCGGCGACCTGCGTCTTCCTGGGTAGCGACGAATCGGTGGCTTACAACGGCCACGATTTCGAGGTCACGCACGGGATGACGGTGCGCAAGGAGTCGCGCTCGACCTATCTCTCGCGTCCCACGATGCGCTCGATCGATGGCACCGGGCTGGCGGTCCTGATCGCGGCGGGAGACGGATGGGAGGAAGCGCTCGAGATTGCGCGCATCCAGATCGCGGCGGGTGCGCACGTCCTGCTCGGCCTCTCGCGCAAAGCCGACGTCGCGCAGGCGCAGGCGCGCGCCACCGCCGAGAGCGCCACCGGGCGCCTCACCGTTGCGCGTTTGAACCGCGCCGAGCCCGATGCGATGGAAGCCGCGCTCGAAGCCTATACCGTCGCCAACATTCCGATCACCGGCGCACTTTTGATGCCCGTCCATGCGCCCGACGAACTGTGCGGCACCCTCGTCGATGCGTCGGACCAGTTGGTCGATGCCTTCATGGATGTAGAACTCCTCGGCGCGATCGCGCTCGCGCGCACGCTCAGCCGATACTGGAAGCGGCACGACAGCCTTCTGCAGGAGCCGCGCTTCGTCTTCCTTTCAAACCGCACCGATGGCGCGGGCAATCTTTATGCGAACATGCTGCGCGCGGCGACCGAGCAGTTGGTCCGCATCTGGCGCGACGAATCCGAGATCGACGTCGCCCACGGCCGCCGCCGCCAGGCCGAATGGGGTAACCAGATCGTCCGCTTCGGCAACGACGAGCCCGAGAACACCCGCTTCGTCGCCGGCCACGCCGCGCGCATTCTGCTCAAGGAAAGCAAGATCAGCGAGGTCACGCTTTACGTTCCCCAATCGATCGGCGAGGCCACGGGCGCGCGCAAGGCGATGCCGGGCTTCAGCGAGAACATCACCGGGCTCCATCTGGGCAAGGTTGCGCTGATCACCGGCGGCTCGGCCGGCATCGGCGGCCAGGTCGCGCGCCTGCTCGCACTTGCGGGCGCAAAGGTGATGATGGTGGCGCGGCGCGAATCCGAACTCGCGGTCGCCCGCGCGCGCATCGTCAGCGAGCTCGAGGATGTGGGTTTCTCGGGCGTCGAACGCCGCGTCCAGACGCTCGCGAACGTGGACG
>JBBQJX010000177.1:0-4821 GCA_038326295.1 Sphingomonadales bacterium | reverse complement strand
TTCTGCAGCGCCACCGCATCGAACCCCGGCATCTCACCGATCCCCTCAAAGCTCGCCTTCAAGGACCCGAGCGACTGCATGTCGGTCCCCGGCCGCATATGCTCGTCCTGCGCCAGCAGCGTCTCGCCCAGCACGTCATGCACCGGCACGATCGAGCGCTTGAAGCGTCCCTCGGCCCACGCCACCCCGGCGCGCCGCTGCGATTCGACCGCATAGGCGTCCACATCGTCGCGCGAAAAGCCGTACTTCGTCGCGATAAGGTCGGCTGAAATCCCCTGCGGCACGAAATAGGTGTGGAACGCCACCGCCGGGTCCATCGGCCACGCACCGCCATCCGATCCCATCGGAATCCGCGACATCGACTCAACCCCCCCGGCGACGATCAGATCGGCCTCGCCCGAAGCGATCTTGCCCGCGCCGACGTTCACCGCCTCCAGCCCGCTCGCGCAGAAGCGGTTGACCTGCATGCCCGGCACGCGCTCGTCATAGCCCGCGTTCAACGCCGCGATGCGCGGCAGGTCCGCCCCCTGCTCGGCCACCGGCGAGAGAATGCCCAGGATCACATCGTCCACCAGTGCGGTATCCAGCCCGTTGCGCTCGCGGATCGCGCGCAGCAACTGGCTCGCCAGTTCAACGGGCGGCACCTCGTGCAGCGCGCCGTCGGTCTTGCCACGCCCGCGCGGGGTGCGGATCGCGTCGTAGATGAAGGCTTCGGCCATGTCTTGTCTCTCCCTTGCGCGCGCCGGTGCGCGTCGCCTCAACTGGTCCCGGACCGTTCGCCTGTGCCCGAATGACGCGGATGGCCCAGTTTGACCGTCCTGTCACCCCGGCACGGGCGAGCCTTCGCATGGCAGTCCGTCGCCATGTGCCCCGGGTTACCGGCATTCGCCGAACCCCCGGGCATCGTTACATCGCGCCTTTCAGAAAGAATCGACCGGCATCGCCATCATCGTTGCTGCGCCCGCTTCCACGCGCCGCCGATAGGTCGCCGCCTCGGGCAGCATCCGCTCGGCGAAATAGTGCGCGGTCAGCCGCTTGGCCTCGCCGAACGCGGTGTCGGTGCCACCCGCGACCACTTCCTCAGCCCCGCGCGCCATGATCAGCCACATCCAGCCCAGCGCCACCACGCCCGTCAGGTTCATATACGCCACCGCGCCCGCGCCCGCATTGTCCGGGTTCGCCAGCGCGTTCTGCATCAGCCACATGGTGGCCCCCTGCAGATGACCCAGCGCCTTCTCCAGCGCTTCGGCCACCGGGGCCAGTTTCGCATCGCCCTTCGCGTCGGCGATCTCGCGCGTCACCTTGTCGAAGAACAGCCGCACCGCGCGGCCACCCTCGGCAGGCAACTTGCGCCCCACCAGGTCCATCGCCTGCACGCCGTTGGTGCCCTCGTAGATCTGCGCGATGCGGGCATCGCGCACGAACTGCTCGACCCCCCATTCCTTCACATAGCCATGCCCGCCAAAACATTGCTGCGCGGTGATCGTCACCTGCAGGCCCACATCGGTGATATAGCCCTTCACCACCGGGGTCAGCAGCGCGAGCAAATCCTCCGCCTCCCGCTTGCCCTCGGGCGTGGGCGCGTGGCGGCTGAGATCCACCTGCAGCGCGGTCCACAGCGCCATCGCTCGGTTGCCCTCGTTCATCGCGCGCATTTCCATCAGCATGCGGCGCACGTCGGGATGAACGATGATCGGGTCCGCCGCATCGGTGACGCCCGGAGCGCGGACCATTGCGCGCCCCTGCCGCCGGTCTTTGGCATACGCCACCGCGTTCTGATACGCGACCTCGCCCTGCGCCAGGCCCTGCAGCCCAACGCCCAGCCGCGCCGCGTTCATCATGACGAACATGCCGCGCATGCCCTTCATGCGCTCGCCCACCAGCCAACCCTTGGCACCATCGAAGTTCATCACACAGGTGGGAGAGCCGTTCAGCCCCATCTTGTGCTCGATCGATCCCACCGAAACCTTGTTCTTCTCTCCCAGGCTGCCGTCCGCGTTCACCATCAACTTCGGCACCACGAACAGGCTCACCCCCTTGATGTTGTCAGGATCGCCCGGGATCTTGGCGAGCACCAGGTGGACGATATTCTCGCTCATGTCCTGATCGCCGCCCGAGATGAAAATCTTCTGGCCCGTGATCGCATAGGAACCATCCTCCTGCGGCTCGGCCCTGGTGCGCATCAGCCCCAGATCGGTGCCCGAATGCGCTTCGGTCAGGTTCATCGTGCCGGTCCACTGGCCCGTCACCAGCTTGGGCAGATACATGGCCTGCTGCTCGGGCGAGCCGAAATGCTCGAGGCTGGCGATGCACCCCTCGGTCAGGCCCGAAATCATCGTGAAGGCCATGTTCGCGCTCAGCAAATATTCGCTGATCGCGGTCCCCACCACCCACGGCAGGCCCTGCCCGCCCCATTTCTCGGGCGCGGTCAGCGTGCCCCAGCCACCCGCGACGAACTGCTTGTACAATTCGGGGAAGCCCGTGGGCGTCGTCACGCTGCCGTCTGCATGGCGCGTGCACCCCTCGCGGTCGCCCGTCTGGTTCAATGGCTGCAGCACCTCGGCGGCAAACTTGCCACCCTCCTCCAGGATCGCGCTCACCAGATCGGGCGTCGCGTTCTCGAAGCCCGGCGTGTTCGAATAGCGTTCCAGCCCGATTACATGGTCAAGCACGAACTGCGTGTCGCGGGTAGGCGCTGCATAGCTGGGCATCGGATCAAACCTCTCGGAGCTTGGGGGTGGCCGCTTCGACCATGGCGATGAAATCGGTCAGTTCTGCAATAGTCGCGTCGAGATCGTGGCGCTGCGCGGTCAAGGCGCGCACCCGTTCGCGGCATTTCTCGATCGTCACACGCCGCTGCGTGCGCCGGCCGTCGCCCAGATCGTAGAGCTCAAGCATCTCGCGCGTTTCCGCAATACTGAACCCCACTCGCTTGGCGCGCAGGATCCACGCCAGCCGCGCCCGATCGGTGCGCGCATAAATCCGGCTGGTGCCCGAACGCGTCGGCGCGATCAGCCCCTCGTCCTCGTAGAACCGGATCGTGCGCGCGGTCACGCCGAATTCGGCCGCAAGATCGGCGATCCCGAACTGCTGGGGTTCGGCGACCAGAGGCTGAGTCGCGGGCATGCGGAGGCTTCTGCCTTACGTTGACGTAAACGTCAAGCACTGCTGTGCGACCGCGAACCAATTTTACGCATCGCGCCTTGTTTTGTAGGATCGTCCGCGCGAAACTGCACAGGCCTGACCGTCTGCGTTGGCCCGAAGCGCCCCACGATACGCCGTGAAAACGCGATTCTCCGTGACCTTCGTGACCTTAGCCCGCCCTCACTGCCGCATCAGCACCCACTCCTCCGCCATCGTCGGATGGATCGCTACCGTCTGGTCCACCTGCGCCTTCGTCAGCCCCGCCTTCACCGCGATCGCCATCGTCTGCATAATCTCCGCCGCCTCCGGCCCGATCATATGCGCGCCCACCAGCCTGTCCGTCGCCGAATCGACCACCAGCTTCATCAGCGCCCGCTCGCTCCGCCCGGTCAGCGTGTTCTTCATCGGGCGGAAATCGCTGCTGAACACATCCACCCCACCCAGCTTGGTGCGCGCCTCATGCTCGGTCATCCCCACGCTCGCCAGCGGCGGCGCGCTGAACACCGCGCTCGGAATGCACGCATAATCGAGCGCGATTTCCTTGCCCCCAAACAGATGATCCGCCACCGCATGCCCCTCGCGGATCGCCACCGGGGTCAGCTGAACGCGGTTGATGACATCGCCCACCGCATAGACATTCTCGGCTGAAGTGCGGCAATTCTCGTCCACGATCACCGCGTGTTTGTTGTCGAGCCCGATCCCCGCCGCCTCGCATCCAAGCCTCTGCGCATTGGGCTCGCGTCCGATCGCGAACATGACCAGATCGGTCTCGATATCGTCCCCGGACTTCATCCGCAGCCGACGGCGACCGTCCCCCATGGCCTCGATACACTCGATCTCGCAGTTGAAGCGGAACTTCAGGCCGCGCACGATGCTGCCCGCGAGCAGCCGCTCCACCAGACTATGATCCCACCCGCGCAGGATGCGGTCGCCGCGCACCACCAGCGTCACGTCCACGCCCAATTCGTGGAAAATGCCCGCGAACTCGTTGGCAATATATCCCGATCCCGCGATCACGATCCGCTCGGGCAGCTTGTCCAGGTGAAACACCTCGTTCGAGGTGATCGCGTGTTCGACGCCCGGGATGGACGGCATCGCGGGGGCGGCCCCTGTCGCGATCAGGATCTTGTCCGCCGTGATCCGTTCGCCGCCCACCATCAGCGTATGCGCATCGAGGAACGTTGCGCGCGCGCGTTTCAGATCGACCGCGTGGCTGGTCAGCGTGCTCTCGTACACCGCGTTGATCCGGTCCACGTCGGCGAGCACATTGTCGCGCAGCGTCGGCCAATCGAAGGTGGGCGTCCCCACGTCCCACCCGAAACGCTTCGCGTCCGCCAGATCCTCGGCAAAATGCGATCCATAGACGAGCAGCTTCTTGGGCACGCACCCCCGGATGACGCAGGTGCCGCCGACGCGATACTCCTCCGCAATGGCAACGCGCGCGCCGTGGCCCGCGGCGATGCGGGCGGAGCGCACGCCGCCAGAGCCCGCGCCGATGACGAAATAGTCGTAGTCGTAGGTGGTCATGGGGGGGAGTTAGGGGAGCGGGAGGAGGGACGCTAGGTGGTGGCTGCGCGCCTGCGATTCACCGGTTGAGGTTAACGCGGCAGGAAGCCCAAATCATAGACCATCGGTCGCAGCCTGGCCCCGAGCGCGGCGTAGGCGGCCTTGAACGGT
>JBBQJX010000176.1:0-4846 GCA_038326295.1 Sphingomonadales bacterium | reverse complement strand
TGGCAGGGGACTATCTGCTGATCGAGGAGGTGCTCAGTCCCGTCACCGGCTTCGCAGCCGATGCCGACGCACGCCACCGCCGGATCGTCCGCCTGATCGCTGCCGACGACAGCGAGGACGCCGCGTTCACCGATGCGGTCGCAGGTGGCGCGCTGACCCCGCGCCACAACGTCGGCGATCCGGCGTTGCCGCTTCAGCGTGTGCGGTGGGGGGTGGCGGATGCGCTGCCGCGCCCGGTCTGCCTGTCGGCGGAGAGCGATGACGGCCATCCGATCGCGCCCGTTTCGGTCGCGCGGGGCAACGTCGCGCCGATCGATCACGGCCGCACGCGCATAGTCGATTCCGATCGCGGCGAGCTGCCGCTGCCCGACGCGGGGGCCGGGCGCTGGCCGTTGCCGATGCTGCATCTGCCCGCCGGGACCGCGCCATTGACCGAGACCGCGATGCCCGACGATCCCGCGCATGACGGCGCAGGGCGGCTGCTCTTCGGTCGCCACGATCTCGCGCGTGCACCGCAGGACTGCGCACCCGAAATCGTGCTGCTGCTCGATTTGCCCGGGACGCCCGCGCCCGAAGTGTGGACCCCCGTGCCGCACCTGCTCGACAGCGGACCCTACGACCAGCATTTCGTCGCCGAGGTGGACGCGGACACGGCGGCGCTGCGCTTCGGCGACGACGAATACGGCCGCCGTCCGCTCGGCGTCACCCGCGCGCGGGCGCGGCTGCGGGTTGGCAACGGGCGCACGGGAAACATCGGCGCGGGCGCGCTTGTCCACATCGTCGCACCCGATCCCGCCGACCCGCTCGATCCCGCCGACCCGGCCGCGTTGCTCGCCTTCGCGATCATCGAGCGCGTCTATCAGCCGCTTTCCGCGCGCGACGGCATCGACGCGGAGAGCATCGCGCAAGTACGCGCGCTCGCGCCCGAAGCCTTCCGCGCGGTCACGTATCGCGCCGTGACCGAGGCGGACTGGGTCGAGGCGGCGCTCCGTCATCCCCAGATCGCGGGCGCGAAGGCGAGCTTCCGCTGGACCGGATCGTGGCACACCGTCTTCGTCGCGATCCAGCCCCGCTCTGAAGACGCGCTCAGACGGCTGCCCGGCGGCGGGCTCGAACTGCAGCCCGAATTTGCCGCACGGATCGAGGCCCACCTGAAGCGCTTCAAGCTCGCCGGCTATGATCTGGTGGTCCGCGCCGCCGTGTTCGTGCCGCTCGAGATCGACGTCCGGATCTGCGTCGCGCGCGGCCACCTGCGCGGCGATGTGCTCGCCGCGGTCGCGCGCGCGCTCTCGTCGCGCGATCATCGCACCGGCGCGCGAGGCTTCTTCCACCATCTCGCCTTCGCGTTTGGCGAGCCCGTGTACCTTTCGCGCCTATATGCAGCGATCGAGGCGGTACCGGGGGTCGATTCGGCCACCGTCATCCTGTTCAAGCGCTATTGGAACCCGCCCGGCGACGCGCTGCAGCGCGGCGTGATCGCGCTCGCGCCGTTCGAGATCGCGCGGCTGGAGAATGATCCCAATCACGCCGAAGACGGCGTGCTCCGCCTGACCGCAGTCGGAGGGCTGTGATGGCGTCGCTCGATCCCATCCTGGCGTGCTGCTGCCTCCCGGCGCTTCCACCGGTGCCCGCCGAGATATGGAATCGTCCCGGCCTGCCCCGCATTGCGCTGCGCATTGGAAGGTTCGGCAGCTTCCGCCTCACGCTGCTCGATCGGATCGCGCGCGAACCCGCGCTCGCCGCGCTGACCACGCGCGAGAGCGACGATCATGCGGTGAGCGTGATCGAGATGTTCGCCGCGATCGCCGACATTCTCGGTTTCTACAACGAAACGGTCGCGAACGAATTTTACCTGCGCACCGCGCGCGAACGCGATTCGGTGCTGCGCCTGACGCGGCTCATCGGCTACGAACTCAATCCCGGGCTGGCGGCCACCGCGCTGATCGCCTTCTCGCTCGACGACGGCGCGCGCACGCGGCTCCGCCAGGGGCTGAAGGTGATGAGCATCCCTGGGCAGGACGAGCGCGCGCAGACGTATGAAACGCTTGCCGAGACGTTCGCCGATGCGCGGCTGAATGCGCTGCCGATTGCCGCGCCTCCGGTTGTGGTGAACGCATTTGCGGCGGGTGCGGACGGTGGCCCCGTTCTCAGCCGCCCCGCATTGCTCTCGGTCGGCGATGCGCTGCTGCTGTTCGGCGACGGCTGGCTGGAGGAGAAATCGCTCGCCGCGATCACCGCGACGCCGGTGGGTGAACGGCTGCGCTTCGCGCCCGGCGTGCAGGCCGCGACGCTCTCGCACCCGACCGCGCGGCTGACGCGGGCGCTGCGGCGGCTGCGCTTCTTCGGTGCGAGCGCGCCCGATCACTATCAGATTTACGATACCAATCCGGCGATCCCGGCGGTCCAGCGCTGGCAGACGAAGACGATCAACGCGAGCTTCGCTGCCGCGCAGACCAGCTATCCCCTCGATGCGCGATACGAAGATCTGAGGGCGGGCGCGCAGCTGATGATCGACCGCGGGCCGGGTGGAGGCCCGCGCATCCTGACCGCGATGGTGACCGCGACGGCCGAAGCGCCGCAGACGCTCGGCACGCTTGCGGACACGGTCAGCCTCGTCACGCTGCGCCAGACAACCCGCGGTGCGCCCGCACTCGCGATGACTTCGGGGGGCATCGCGATTGCGGCGCGCACCGGCGCGGGCAATCCGATCGTTTTCACGCCCAATGGATGGGTGCCGTTCGACTTCGCCGCATCGAGCGATCCCGCGCTGATCCGCACCGCAGCGGCGCGACTGGACCTGTTCGTGCGCGATCGCCGCTTCGGCCTTCAGCACGCTGTCTGGAACGCGGGCGCGTGGGGCTCGCCAGTCGCTCTGGGTGGCGTCCTGACCAGCGCCCCCGTCGCGCTCGCGCTGCCGGGCGGCGAGGCGATCGTCTTCGCGCGCGGCCTCGATCTCGGACTGTGGTTTCAGGAGGTGCTGCCGACACCAGGCGCGTGGACTCCGCTCGGCGGCCTGCTCGGCTCGGCGCCTGCGGCGGTTTCGGGCGCGGCCGGGCGTTTGGACGTGTTCGTGCGCGGGGTCGATCGCGCGCTGTGGCACAAGGCGCGCGCGGGCGGGCTGTGGTCCGACTGGCTGCCGCTGGAGGGTGTCCTTGGCAGCGCGCCCGCCGCAGCCGCGCCCGCGCCCGCCCGCGTCGACGTGGTCGCGCTCGACGACGCGGGTGCGCTCCTGCACCGCCGCTTCGACGGAGCGGTTTGGACCGCATGGGCCAATCTCGGCGGCGTCGGCCAAGGCGTTCCAGCGATCGTCGCGACCGGGGCGGACCGGGTGGAGATACTCGTGCGCGGGCGCGATGGCACGCTGCGCCACATCGCGCGAGCGGGAGCCGTGTGGTCGGCATGGGTGCCGCTTGGCGGCGGTCTCACCTCGGATCCCGCCGTAGTCCTCGGCGCGGGTGGCGCGATCGAGATCGCGGCGCGCGACGGCGACGGCGCGCTGGCGCGGCGGACGCGCAACGGCGCGGTCTGGTCGGCGTGGTCGCACCTCGAAGCGGGGCTGGGCGCGATCAACGATCGCCGGCGCGCGCGCATCTGGGAAATCGGCCGCGACGACATCGTCTTTGCCGACATCGATTATGCGGACACGATCACAGACGGCCGGGTCGCCGCGAAGTTCGATGGCCCGCCGCCCGCCGAACTCGCCAAGGGCCGCCGCATCCTGATCGCATCGGGCTCAACCAGACACGCCGCGACGATCACCGCCGCGAGCCCCGCGCCGCGCGATTTCGGTGCCGCCCCCGATCATGTGCTGATCGATTTCGCCCCCGCGCTCGACAGCCCGCTCACCGGCGCGCGCCTAATCGGTAACGTTGCCGAAGCGAGCCACGGCGAGACGCAGCGCGACGAAGTGCTCGGCAATGGCGACGCGACACGCGCCTTCCAGCGTTTCCGCCTCGCGCACGCACCCGTCACCCAACTCGCGAACAAATCTTCGCTGACCGCGACCGCCGCGCTCGAACTTCGCGTCGGAGGCGAGCTGTGGCGCGAGGTGCCGAGCCTGTTCGCGCGGGGCTCGACCGAGCGCATCTACACCGCGCGCCGCGACGACGCCGGCAACACCTGGCTCACCACCGGCGACGGGCGGACCGGGGCGCGCCTGCCGACGGGCGCGGGCAATCTCGTGGCGCGCTACCGCAAGGGCGTCGGCCTCGAAGGCCGGGTTCGAGCCGACCAGCTCGCGATCCCGCTGGAACGCCCGGTGGGATTGCGCTCGGTCACCAATCCGCTGCCGAGCGACGGCGGCGCGGAGCCTCAGACGCGCGACGACGCACGCGCCTCAGCGCCGACCACCGTGCGCACGTTCGGGCGCGCGGTTTCGCTCGACGATTTCGCGTGGATCGCGGTCGGCTCGGGGCGCGTCGCCCGCGCCGAGGGAAGCTGGGTATGGGACCGGCTCGAACGCGCGGTGTTCCTGAGCGTCGCCGGGGCAGAGGGCGCGAAGCTGTCGCCAACCGCGCTCGCCGACCTTTACACCGCGTTCAGCGGCGCGCGCGATCCAAACCGGTCACTGTTTCTCGCCAATCTGGTGCGCGTTCCTATCACGGTCAGCGCGCGCATCGTGCGCGATCCCGCGCTGGAGGCGGACGCGGTGCTCGCCGCCGCGCGCGCGGCACTCATGGCGGCGTTCGCGTTCAAGGCGATGCCGCTCGGCAAGGCGGTCCACGCGAGCGACATCTACGCCGCGATCCAGAGCGCGACCGGCGTGGTCGCGGTCGATCTCGATCTGTTTCATCTGCTCGGCCATGCTGGGCTGACGCCGGTCGAACGCGCGGCGCGCGCGGTCACG
>JBBQJX010000175.1:0-4860 GCA_038326295.1 Sphingomonadales bacterium | reverse complement strand
TGGCGGAGCAGCCGTCGCGCGTCGCCGAACTTCACGACGAGATCAGCGCGAAAAACGGTCCGTTTATTGCCAACGGCTCAATGCGGACGCTCCGGGCGATCTACAATCACGCTCTCAAAACTCACATTGTGATTGGGCGTGGAATGTTGACCCCTGTTCTGGGGTGATGTGCGTTTAAATTTGACCCCTCCCTGGGGCGTGTTGGTGGCCAGATCGGCGGCTTGGATGAGCTGCGGATCGAGACGGGGATGTTGGTTTTGGAGACGATTGCGAAGGTTCGGCGGGCCCACCTGGTCGGCGGCAAGGGGGTCAAGACGATTGCGCGCGAGCTTGGCTTGGCGCGCAACACGGTCCGCAAGGTGCTACGCTCGGGCGAGACCCGCTTCGCCTATGTGCGTGTGGAGCAGCCCCATCCCAGGTTGGGCGCGCATCTGGTCCGGCTCGACGCGATGCTGGTGGAAAACGTGGCGCGGGCGAAGCGCGAGCGGCTGACGCTGACACGGATCCACGACCTCCTGGCACGCGAGGGGTGCGAGGCGTCGTATAGTGCGGTGAGGCGCTACGCGCAGCGCTGGGCGCGGGAGCAGAAGGGATTGCCCACAGCGGGCGAGGCCTTCGTGCCGCTAAGCTTCGCGCCCGGCGACGCCTACCAGTTCGACTGGAGCCACGAGCGCGTCGAAATCGCGGGCACGCCACAGACGGTGAAGGTCGCGCATCTGCGGCTCTGCCACAGCCGGCGCTTCTACATCCGGGCGTATCCGCGCGAGACGCAGGATATGGTCTTTGACGCGCACGCTCGCGCCTTCGCGGTGTTGGGCGGGGTGCCGCGGCGCGGGATCTACGACAATATGAAAACGGCGGTCGACGCGATTTACGCGGGCAAGACGCGCCGCTTCAATCGCCGTTTCGAGGAGATGTGCTCGCATTACCTGGTGGAGCCCGTTGCCTGCACGCCGGCGTCGGGCTGGGAGAAGGGCCAGGTCGAAAATCAGGTCGGCTACGTGCGTGACAACATCTTCCGGCCGCGTGCGTGCTTCGCCAGCCTGGAGGAATTGAATGGCTGGCTCGAGGCGGAGTGCGCGCGTCGCGCCCGGGAAGATCGGCATCCCGAGCAGCGCGACCGCACGGTGTGGCAGGTGTGGGAGGACGAGCGCGCGGCGCTCACCGCCTTTGCTGGGCCCTTCGACGGTTTCCACGCGATCGAGGCGACCGCGTCCGCCACCTGCCTCGTCAGCTTCGATCGCAATCGTTATTCGGTGATGGCGCGTGCCGCGCGGCGCGCGGTCCAAATCCGCGCCTACGCCGATCGGATCGTCATCCGCTGTGCGGGCGAGATCGTCGGCGAGCACCAGCGCGGCTTCGGCCGTGACCACACCGTCTACGATCCCTGGCATTATCTGCCGGTGCTGGCTCGCAAACCCGGCGCGCTGCGCAATGGCGCGCCCTTTCAGGACTGGGCGCTGCCACCTGATCTCGACCGGCTCCGGCGCAAGCTCGGGCGCGGCGACCCAACCCCACGCGCAAAGCGCGCGGGGACCCCGGGCGACGAAGCCGACCGGCGCTTCGTGCGCGTGCTCGCGATGGTGCTCACCGACGGGATGGAGGTGGTCGAGGCGGCGGTCGGCGAGGCGCTGGATGCAGGCACCGCGAGCGACGACGTCGTGCTCAACATCCTGGCGCGGCGTCGTGAGCCGCCACAACTACCAACACTGAGCGTGTCCGACGTGCTCGCATTGCGGCACGCGCCGATCGCCGATTGCGCTCGCTACGACCAGTTGCGGGGCACGTATGCAGCGGCATGAGATGATCGCCGCGATGGGCGGCCTCGGCCTGAAAGGCATGGCGGGAGCCTTCGACGAAGCGGTCACCACCGGCCTGCAGCGCGGCCGCACCGTCATGGAAGTGCTGGCCGACCTGCTCAAGGCCGAAGCCGCGCACTCCCGGGGTCCCCATGCGCTTTGCGCATGGGGTGGGTGCCACGCGGCCTCGATCCGCTACCGGATGAGCGCCGCCAAGCTGCCGGTGATCAAGGACCTCAACGCCTTCGCCTTCGAGGGAACGCCGATCAACGAGGGGCTGGTCCGCTCGCTGCACGCGGGCAGCTTCCTCGATGCCAAGCGCAATATCGTGCTCGTCGGCGGCACCGGCACGGGCAAGACCCACTTGGCGATCGCGATTACGGCCGCCGTCGTGCGCGCCGGCGCGCGCGGCCGCTATTTCAATACCGTCGATCTCGTGAACCGCCTCGAAGAAGAGACCCGCGTCGGCAAAGCCGGCCACCTCGCCGCCCAGCTCTCGCGCCTCGAGTTGGTCGTGCTCGACGAGCTCGGCTATCTGCCCTTTGCCCGATCCGGCGGCCAGCTGCTCTTCCACCTCGTGAGCAAGCTCTACGAACAGACCTCGGTCATCGTCACCACCAATCTCGCCTTTGGCGAATGGCCCACCGTCTTTGGCGACGCCAAGATGACCACCGCGCTCCTCGATCGCCTCACCCACCACTGCGACATCGTCGAGACCGGCAACGACAGCTGGCGGCTCAAAACCCGATCCTGATCACGCGCTAGCGGTTGCGGAACGGCGCCGCGCTGCGTGAATGCGAAAACTTCGCGCAGCGCCGCTCCGCAACCGCCGTCCGCCACAATCACCAAGGGGGGTCAATTTTCGACGCACATAGGGGGTCAACTTTGAACGCCGTTTGACACAGAGAGTGCTCTAAGCCATCGTCATAATGTTTTCCGATAGCGTTCCCAGTGTTATACGGAGGGTCAATATATATACATTTTACTGTGCCCGCATGTTCAGCTTGTAAAGCTTTCAAAGCAAGCAGGTTGTCCCCCTGGATCAAAAGATTATCAAAAATGTCGCCCGGTCCACGCGCCGCCGCGTGATGCGATAGCGCCTCGTCCTCGATCAGAATGCGCGGCTCCAGCCGGGGCCGCTCGTCCTTGCCGATCCACGTCAGTTCCAGCCGCTGCTTGCGGCCCGCCCCATTCGTCCCACTCATTCGCCCGTCTAACCCCCTGATCCCCAAGCGCAAAGTGCCGGGTTAATCCGCCAGCGTCCAGCGCACCGTGAACAGCGGCGTCACCTGAGGCGCGAGGCGCAGCCGCGCCTGCGCTTCATCGAGCATCGCCTCCACCTTGGCGCGCACCTCGCGCTGCCGCTCGAACGCCCGGAATTTGAGTTCGGCCAGCCGCGCCTCCATCGCGTTCACCCGCCGCTTCTCGGTGAGCTTGGCGTCCATCGATTGGCCAACCGCGCCGCGCAGCGCCTTCTTGGCGGCCTTGATCTCAGCGGCGAGCGCGCGCGTCTCGATCTCCGCCGCCGTATCGAGATCGGCGGCATAAAGATCGAGCTTATCGCTTTCCTCCTCCAACCACTGCGCGTTGCGCGCATTGGCCTCCGCGCGCCGCGCCTCCGCGAGGGCGTCGCGCACCCCCGCAAGGTTGGGCGGGGCCTGGTTGAGCGCCTCGACGGCGGCCGGAAGCTCGAACAGCAGCGCGGCGGTCTCGTCGGCAATGGTCGCGCCATCGTCTGTGACGGCGGCGAAGATCAAATGCTCAGTCATCCGGTCCGCCATCTTGAGCGCCAGCCGCGAGACTTCAAGCCAGCCTCCTCGCCCCGCATAGGGCTCCAGATCGGATAGCCGCCCACCGCTGCGGCCGGACAGATGGAAGGTGAGCGCAGCGGGTTCGAGGGGACGCGCGCGCGCCTGTTCCGCGAGCTCGGCGGCGAGCGTGCCCTCGGTCAGCCGGAAGAATTTCCAGTCACGCTGCCCCGCGCGCGGCCAATCGGTGCAGTAAGTTGCCCCATCCCACTCGAACCGCCGCGTATCGTCGCCGGGAAAATGAGCGTCCGGCAGTTCGGCCTGCGCGAGACGCATGAGATCGGTTTCGACCGCGCTCAGCCCCTGCTCGATCTCCCCCTTGCGGGCCTTAAGTCGCCGGATGACCGCGTCATCGACGTTCTCCAGCAGCGCGGTGCGCGCTTGCCGCATGGCTGCATCGATCCCCGGCGACAACTCCCGCTGCAGCTGGTCGAACCCCGCGTCGATCTCTTGCGCCGTGCGGCTGGACTGCACGATCTCCAGAATGCGCCGCTCGATATCGACGCCCGTCTCGATCGCGCCCAGCACCTCGTCGGACGCGCCGAAGACGCCTTGGAAGAGTTGGAACTTGCTCTCCAACAGTTCATGGACGCGCTTCTCCGCATGGTTTTTGAGGTTGAGGAAGTTGACGATCGTGACATCGATCTTCTGGCCATAGCGGTGGCAGCGGCCGATGCGCTGCTCACGCGCTGCGGGTTCCACGGCAGATCGTAATTGACCACGAGCGAGCAGAATTGGAGGTTGATGCCCTCGGCACCGCTTTCGGTCGCTATGAGGATCGTCGCATCATCGCGGAAGGCTTCGACGATCGCCGCCTTGGTATCCGCCGTGCGCGAGCCGGAGATCACGTCCGATCCTTTGTGGCGTTCCACCCAGGCGCGGTAGATCGCCTTGCTCCCCTCGTCCGCGTTCGAGCCGTTCATGAGCACGATGCGACCCGCGTAGCCCGCCTGTGCCAGCAGTTCGGCGAGATAGCGCTGCGTGCGGACACTTTCGGTGAAGATCACGGCCTTTCGCTGGCCGCCCTTGCCCGCAATTTCGTCGAGGACCAGCGGTAACGCGCGCAGGAGCGCTCCGCCTTTTTCGTTCTCACCGATGGTGCCGGCGAGCGCGATAATGGCACGCAATTCGTCGAGTTCGGCCGCGAGCCGTTTGGGATCAATCGCCGCCTCTCCGTCAATGCCAAGCCCCTCGGCGTCCTCGACCTCGTCCGCGCTTTCGATGTCGCCAAGCGAGGCTGCGTCGGGCCGTTC
>JBBQJX010000174.1:0-4861 GCA_038326295.1 Sphingomonadales bacterium | reverse complement strand
CCGCGTCGGCAACCATTGGCGCGCGGCGGCGGACAACCGGACCGAGGGGCAGGCGGTTGCCGCACGATGAGCACGGAGCGCAAGGCGGCCGATCTGCCGCGCTGGCCCAATCTCGTCGAGATGTTCTTCGATCAGGCCGCGCGGCTGGGCGAGGCGCCTTTGCTGTTCCACAAGGCGGACGGCCGCTGGCACAGCCGCTCGTGGCGCGAGACGGCGCAAGCGGTCGCCAGCATGGCGGCGGCGCTGCGCGCCATCGGGGTCGCGGCGGGGGACCGGGTGGCGATCGTGTCCGAAAACCGTCCCGAATGGGCGATCGCCGATCTGGCGGTCATGGCCGCGGGTGCGGTCAGCGTGCCCACCTACACCACCAATACCGTGCGCGATCATCTGCATATTCTGGAGAATTCGGGTGCACGCGCGGCGATCGTGTCCACCGCCAAACTCGCACAGGGATTGATTCCAGCGGTCCTGCAATCGAGCCATTGCCGCGACGTGATCGCGCTCGAGCCCATCCGCACCGGACAATCGGACGGGATTGCGTACCACCACTGGGACGCGCTGGTCGCCGCGCACGCCCCCGACGTGAACGCCGTCCGCCGTGCCGCGACCGCGCGGCGGGAGGATTTGTGCTGCATCATCTACACCAGCGGCACGGGCGGCGCGCCGCGCGGGGTGCGCTTCCACCACGGCATGATCCTGCACTGCGTCGCGGGTGCGCGCGCGATCGTGGTGGAGGATTTCCCTATCACGCCCGATCGCTTCCTCTCCTTTCTGCCGCTCAGTCACAGTTACGAACATAGCGCGGGTCTCTACCTGCCGTTGGCGCATGGCGCGGAAATCTGGTTCGCCGAATCGGTCGACAAGCTCGCCGCCAATATCGAGGAAGCCTCGCCGACGATCATGGTGGTTGTCCCACGCCTGTTCGAGGTTCTGCGCACGCGGATGATCCGCGCCATCGACAAGAAGGGCGGCATCGCGCCGCGCCTGCTTGCGGCGGCCGAACGGATCGAGAAGCGCCGCGCCGAGGGTCGGCGCATCGGCCTGACGGATCGTGCGCTGGGCTTGCTGATCGATCGCACGCTGCGCAAGACCGCGCGTGCGCGGTTCGGGGGCCATCTGAAGGCCTTCGTGTCGGGCGGCGCGCCGCTCAATCCCGAGGTGGGTCGGTTCTTCGCCGCGCTCGGGCTAACGCTGCTACAGGGGTATGGTCAAACCGAGTCCGGCCCGATCATGAGTTGCAACCGGCCGCGCGCCGGAGTGAAGATGCACAGCGTCGGCCCGCCGCTGCGCGACACGCAGGTGCGGATTGGCGAAGATGGCGAGATCCTCTGCCGGGGCGAGCTGATCATGCACGGCTATTGGAACAACCCGTCTGAAAGCGCCGGCGCACTGCAGGACGGATGGCTGCACACCGGCGATGTCGGCCATATCGACGAAGACGGTCACATCGTCATCACCGATCGCAAGAAGGACATCATCGTGCTGGACAAGGGCGACAACATCGCCCCGCAGCGCGTGCAGGGGATGCTGACCTTGCAGCCCGAAATCCTGCAGGCGATGGTCTCGGGGGACCGTCGACCTTATCTGGTGGCGCTGGTGGTTCCCGATCCTGAATGGGTTGCGACCTGGGAACGCACCACCGGGCAGGTCGCGGGGCCGGGCGAGGCATCCTTCCAGCGCGCGGTGATGGCGGCGGTGGACCGGGTGAACCGCGAACTGAGCCAGATCGAGAAGGTCCGACGCGTGGTGCTCGCGGACGAGCCGTTCACGGTGGAGAACGAGCAGATGACGCCGAGCCTGAAAATCCGCCGACATGTGCTGGCCAGGGTTTATGGCGCGCGGCTGGATGCGCTTTACGGATGACCGGCTATCGCCTCGATCCGTGCGCGGTACGGCACCATCCGCGCTTCGAGCAGGGGCTGTACGCGGGCGAGGATTTCAGGCCGCGCGGTCGCGGGTGTGCCGCCGCCCAGTGGCTGCGGATCATATTCGAGCGCGAGCTGGAGCGCTTCCGCCTCGTCCCGCCCGCGCAGGTGCGCGATCACGCCGAACGCGAAGTCGATCCCTGCGGTCACGCCGCCACCGGTGATGCGGTTGCGATCGATCTCGACGCGTTCGTCCGAAGGGATCGCGCCGAACAGCGGCAGCAGGTCGCGCCAAGCCCAGTGGCACGCGGCGCGGTAGCCGGTGAGCAGACCCGCCGCGCCGAGCACGAGGCTGCCGGTGCATACGCTGGTGATCCAGCCGGCATGCTCCGCCTGCACGTGCAGCCAGCCGAGGGTTGCAGTGTCCGCCATCGCATCGACGCAGCCATAGCCGCCGGGGACACAGGTCATATCCAGCGGCGGGCAATCGGCGAAGGTGCAGGTTGGCACCAGCGAGAGGCCGCAGTCGCTCGGCACGGCGTCCGGGCTGGCGGCGACGAAGTGGACCTGCGCCCCGCTCATCCGGCTCAGCACCTGCGCAGGGCCGGTCAGATCGAGCTGCGTCAGGTTCGGATAGAGAAGAAAGCCGATCTGGAACGCCATGCTGACGCCTTATGGGTGATCCTTTGGCACCGCAACGAACGGGCCGACCTGGCAGCTATCGAACGCGCTGCCCGATTGGCCGGTCACCACATCGAGCAGGTCTCCCTCGCACAGGTCGCTGGATCCGCCGACCGAGTGCATCGAAAACTGGTTAGCGCCGGGCGTGAAATGGCACGCGCTGGCCAAGGTGCTGCGGTAATCGACGCCCGATTCCATTCGGAAACGCAGCTGTTTAGGCCCGTCCGGATCGATCGAGCGGATCAGGTTACGATTGATGCATACTGCACCGTGACCAGGCTTCTGGGTGGAACTGCCGGCGGCATTGCCCGGCACCTGGGCCGCGGCGGGAGTGGCGGCGAGCAGAAAGGCGAGGATGAGCGGACGCATGGGCGGTACCTCCGTTGGCACGATGCGCGCGCGCGGGTGGCGGGCGCATGAACGGCGGCTATTTTTCGAGCGCGATATCGGGCGCGTCCTCGGCCTTCATGCCCACCGTGTGATAGCCCGCGTCCACATGGTGGACCTCGCCGGTGACGCCCGAAGAAAGATCGCTCAGCAGGTACAGCCCCGCGCCGCCGACATCCTCAATCGTGACGTTGCGCTTGAGCGGCGCGTTCAGCTCGTTCCACTTCAGGATATAGCGGAAATCGCCGATGCCCGACGCGGCAAGCGTGCGGATCGGCCCCGCAGAAATGGCGTTGACGCGCACGCCGTCGCGCCCGAGATCGACCGCGAGGTAGCGCACGCTGGCTTCGAGCGCGGCCTTGGCGACGCCCATGACGTTGTAATGGGGGACCACCTTTTCCGCGCCGTAATAGGTGAGGGTGAGGAGCGAGCCGCCCGGCTTCATCAGCGGCAGTGCTCGCCTTGCGACGGCGGTGAAGCTGAACGCGCTGATGTTCATCGTCATCAGGAAGTTTTCGAGGCTGGTGTCCACATAGCGGCCGCGTAGCTCGTTCTTGTCGGAGAAGCCGATGGCGTGGACGACGAAATCGAGGCTGTCCCAGCGCGCGGCGAGATCGGCGAAGGCGCGGTCTAGTTGCGCGCCATCGGCGACATCGCATTCGATCAGGAAATCGCTGCCGAGCTCGGCTGCCAGCGGCCGGACGCGCTTTTCGAGCGCTTCGCCCTGATAGCTGAACGCGAGTTCGGCACCGTGCGCGTGGCATGCCCTGGCGATGCCCCAGGCGAGGCTGCGCTCGTTGGCGAGGCCCATGATCAGGCCGCGCTTTCCGGCCAATAGTCCGTTCATACCGGTTCCTTCGTGGGGGCAACGCCCCGCAGTTCCTTGGATTTCGTGGGCTCCGCCCCCGCGAGTGTGGCGTTCAGGTTCGCGCCCGTGACGAGGCCAAGCCCCACCACATAGAAGAAAAGCAGCGAAATCATGACGCCTGCGAGCGATCCGTAGGTAAGTTGATAGTTCGCAAAGCGGGTGATGATCGCGGGCAACAGCGCGGTCGCCCCGATCCAGACCAACGTCGTGAGCAACGCGCCCGGCCATTCGGGGCAGCATTTTCGATATTTGATCGGCGTGAGCAGCGTGAAAAGCACGTGCAGCGCGCCGAACAGGATCAGCGCCTGCGCGATGCGGCCGATGCCGATCCAGCGCCCGGCCTCTGGAGCGAGCGGCAGCAACCTAGCCACGAACGTCTGCGCGCCGGTGAAGACGAACTGGAGCGCAAACGCGATCAGGATGAGCAGCACGGCCGCAACGATCCCGCCGGTGGAGGCGAGGCGCCGACGCCAGAAGGGTTCGGCCTCGATCGTGCCATAGGCGTTGCGGATGATCTCGCGGATGGTTTCGATATAGCTCGCCGCCGACCACAGGCCGACCACGATGCCGAAGGTAAGAATGCCGCTGTGACTGCGATGCTCGACGAGGCTGGCGATGGGCTTGCCGAGCAATTTGGCAACGTCGGGCGGCACTGCGGCGAGAAACTGGTTCAGCGCGCGCAGTCCATCGGGGCCGCGGCCGAGCGATCCTGCGATCGTGGCGACGATCACCGTGACCGAGAACAACGTTGTCAAACTGAGATAGGCGAGGTTGCCCGCGTGGACCGACCCCTCGTCGAAGCTGCGTTCGAGGATGCGCCACGCGGTGTGCGCTGTCCGCCCTGCCCTGCCCCCGATCATCATGGGCTATTCCACGCCCAGCGCGGCCCTCGGGTTCCGCGCGGTGTCCATGGTCCACGCTTGCGCGAATGCGGTCAGCTCGGCATCGGCGGGAGGGAGATCGATCATCAGGGTGACATACTGATCGCCGCGCTCACCGCCCTTGCGCGTGAAGCCCTTGCCGCGAAGCCGCAAAACGCGGCCTGAGGTCGCGCCCGTCG
>JBBQJX010000173.1:0-4895 GCA_038326295.1 Sphingomonadales bacterium | reverse complement strand
AGGCGGGGAGCTTCAACGCGCTGCAGCAGCGGCTGAACCGCAAGGCGGTCTCGGCGAAGGCGCTGGCGGAGAGCCCGGCGTTCGTGCGGCTGTACGACATATTGTTCGACGGGGCGGAGGATTTGCGCGGGCTGCCGTGGGAGGCGCGGCGCGCGCGGCTGGAGGCGTTCGCGGCAAGGCTGCCGGTCGGGCGGTTCGATGTGTCCACCGTGATCGCGGCGGGCGATCTGGGCGAGCTGGAGGCGATCCGGGCGGGGGCGCGCGACGCGGCGATCGAGGGGTTGATGCTGAAGCGCCGCGACAGCCCGTATGTGGCGGGGCGCAAGACCGGGCTGTGGTGGAAGTGGAAGCGCGATCCGCTGCGCGCGGACTGCGTGGTGATGTATGCGCAGCGCGGGCATGGGCGCCGATCGAGCTTCTACAGCGATTACACGTTCGGGTGCTGGACGCCCGAAGGCACGCTGCTGCCGGTGGGCAAGGCGTATAGCGGGATCACCGATGTGGAGCTGGCGTGGCTGGACAAGTGGGTGCGCGCCAACACGGTGGCGCGCTTCGGGCCGGTGCGCGAGGTGGAGAAGGCGCTGGTGCTCGAGATCGCGTTCGATAGCGTGCATGCGAGCGCGCGGCACAAATCCGGGCTGGCGATGCGCTTTCCCCGGATCGCGCGAATACGGACGGACAAGCCCGCGGGCGAGGCGGATACGGTGGCGGGGCTGCGCAGGCTGGCGACGTGAGGCGTCAGGCGGCGGCGTGTTCGTCCGGCGCGGGGCGGTTGCCCAGATGGGCGGCAATGCGCGCGGCGATGCGCGGCGCGGCGTCACCCTTGCCGTGGAGGCGCAGCGGGCGGGACATGTGGGCGAGGATTTCGGGATCGCGCAGCAGCGCGCGCGCGGTGCCCGCGATGCGGACGGGATCGATGCCGACGAGCAGCGCGACGCCGGCGCGGATCGCCTCGGGACGTTCGGTGGTATCGCGCAGCACCAGCGTGGGCGTGCCGAGCGCGGGGGCTTCCTCCTGGATGCCGCCCGAATCGGTGAGCACGAGCGCGGCGCGGCGCAGCGCCCAGACGAACGCATCGTAGGCCAAAGGCTCGACGAGGTGGACGCCCGCGACGTGGCCCAGACGCGAGCGCACCACCGGCCCGACGGCGGGATTGGGGTGGACGGGCAGCACGATGGCGCAATCCTCGTGCCGGGCGATGCGCTCGATCCCGTCCAGAATGCGCATCAGCGGCGCGCCCTGGTTTTCGCGGCGGTGCGTGGTGACGAGGACGAGGGGCTTATCGGCGGGCAGATCGGGCAGGCCGGGCGCGCGGGGGTTGTGGCGCACGCGCGCATCGACCGCGAGCAGCGCATCGATGCCGGTATTGCCGGTGACGTGGATCGTCGAGGCCGCCACGCCCTCGCGGTGCAGCGCCGCGCGCGCGTGCGCGGTGGGGGCGAAGTGGAGCGCGGCGATCTGTGCGATCAGGCGGCGGTTGCCTTCCTCGGGGAAGGGCGAGGCGAGGTCGCCGGTTCGCAACCCCGCCTCGATATGCGCCACCGGCACATTCGCATGAAACCCCGCGAGCGCGGCGGCGAGCGCGCTTCCGGTATCGCCCTGGACGACGATCAGCTGCGGCGCCTCGCGCGCCAGCAGAGGACCGAGCGCGAGCATCGCGCGCGCGGTCAGATCGCCCGCCGACTGGCCGGGGCGCATCAGATCGAGATCGACGTGGGCACGCAGATCGAAATGCGCGAGCACGCCATCGATCAGCCCGCGATGCTGGCCGGTGACGATCAGCCGGACATCGAGGCCGGGCCGGGCGCGCAGTGCGGCGACCACGGGCGCGAGCTTGATCGCTTCGGGCCGCGTCCCCATCGCCACGATGATCCGCGCGCGTCTCATCGAATGCCTGCCCCCGTAAACTGTGAACAGGACTGGGGATAAATTTGCGAATCCCCAATGCCAACGCCTAATGGGTTAAATTGGCAAGCATCGGTTTACGCACTTGTCGACGAGGCAATTCGAGCGACCCTCATCGTGGCCGGGCATGATACGATCGCGCCCGGCTCGCCCGACGGGCGTGCCATTTTTGAGCCGATGCTCGCGGTGTCGCCCGCGAGTGCGCGCCGTGCCGGACATCGGTTCGTTGATCAGGGTCGCGGGAAACCGCCCGCGTTCGGGATCAGGGTGCGGCGAACATGATCAGCCAGCGTGCGACGCGCCGCCTGCGCGAGATCGAGCGTGCCAAACGACAGGAACGCGTGGATGCCGCCATCGATCACCTCCAGATCGGTCGGCACGCCCGCAGCGCGGAGCCGCGCGGCATAGCGCACCGATTCGTCGAGCAGCGGATCGAGGCTGCCGCACAGGACCAGCGCAGGCGGCAGTCCCGCCATCGAGGCCGCGAGCAGGGGCGACACGCGCGGATCGTCGGCGGGCTGGCCGGGGGCAAGATAACGCGCAGCGCTCTGTGCGATCGCTTCGCGCGTGAGGAAAAGGTCGCCGTTGCCGAACGCCGCGCGCGAGGGGAATGTCGCGTCGGGGGTGGCGACGTCGAGCACCGGGTAGAGCAGATATTGCGCGACGATCGGTGGCCCGCCCCGGGCGAGCGCGTCGCGCGCCACCACGGCCGCGAGGTTGCCGCCCGCGCTGTCGCCCATCACCGCCAGCCGGTCGGCATCCACCCCGAGTGCGTCCGCGTGGCGCGCCACCCACACCGTTGCGGCCACCGCGTCCGCAAGTCCGGCAGGGAACGGATGTTCGGGCGCGAGGCGGTAATCGACGCTGACGAACGCCGCGCCTGAAAGCGCGCACAGCGAACCGACGAGTCCCTCGTAATCGTCCAGCCCGCCCAGCGCCCAGCCGCCGCCGTGGAAGAACATCACCACCGGCGCAATCGCCTCGCCGGGCGGCCGGTACAAGCGCGCGGGACGGCTTTCGGACGGTGGACCGGTGCGGATATCCTCCCGCGTGAACGCGGTCAGATCGCGCTCCGCCCCCGCGAATTCGGCGAAGATGTCCGACGCGTAGGCGCGCATCGCGGCGATATCGTCCATCGCATGACCGCGCATCCAGGCGAGCGTCATCACGCCCAATTGGTCGAGCAGCGCGCGGGTCTGGGGATCGAGCATCCGGGCCTCGCTGTTTGCCGGGAATGGCGGTGAACGGGGCCTAGAAGTGGTGGATCACCTTGATGTCGTAGGTGCGCGGCGCGGTGAGGAAGCTGGTCTGCACGCCGGGGAACTCGGCGAGGTTGAAGCCCTGCGTCCGGATGTGATGATCGGTCAGGTTCTGCACGCCCGCGCGCACTTCCCAGCGATTGTCGCGGGTGCCGATGCCGATAAAGGCGTTCAGCAGGCCGTAACTGCTCTGGGCCAGCACCGGCGAGGCGGTGATCTCGGTCACCACCCGGTCGCGGTAGGCTCCGTCGAGGTGCAGCGTCGCATCCAGTTTGGGGCTGAGCGGGACCTTGTACGTCGCCCCCAACGACGCGTTCCAGCGCGGCGCGTTGACGAGCGGGCGGTTGCTCACATCGGTTATCGTGCCCCCGACGAGAATGTTGAACTGGTCGTAACGCGAGTATAGATAGCCAACCGAGCCGTCGATCAACAGGTTGCGACTTGGCCGCGCCGCGAGTTCGAGCTCTGCGCCATAGGTTTTTGCCTTGGCGGCGTTGGTGAACAGGCTGGTGAACACGCCCGTCACCGGGTCCGCGCCGAACGAGGTGACCTGGATGTCGGTGTAATCATTGTAAAAGACTGCGAGATTGGCGGTGAATTGTCCGTCCGCCCAGCTCGTCTTGGCACCACCTTCATAGCTCCACACATATTCGGGGCGGAACGCGGTGAAGGCGAACGCGCTTGAGGCGCGACCGTCGAAGCCGCCGCTCTTGAAGCCGCGCGAGACCGAAGCGTACAGCAGCGCGTCCTTGCTGGGCTTGTACGAGAGCGAGACTTTGGGCGTGTAGGCATCGAAGCCCACGCTGCCGTTGATTGCCTGGCCGGGAACGCCGACGCCCGCGAGGAATGGCGGTTCGTTGCGGATGACCGAGATGGCGGGATCGAAGAAATTCTCGAACACCCGCCCCGAGGATCGATCCTCGTGCGTGTAGCGCAGCCCCGCGCTCAGGCTGAGCTTGGGCGTGAAGGCGAAGGTCGCATCGCCGAAGACTGCGTAGCTGTTGGTGATCTGCGTCGTCTGCGCCAGTGCGGAGCTGGGAAAGCCGAACGCCACGACCGGGAAGCCGAAGATCGTGGCGGCACCATCGTCGAACCCGGAGAAGGTTCTGTCATGATCGTAGAAGTAATATAGTCCGCCGGTAAAATTGAAGCGGCGGTGATCGTCGTAGTTCAGCCGCAGTTCCTCGCTGAACTGTCGCTGATTCTGGTGCAGCAGGATGTCGAGGATCGGCAGCGGCGAACCATCGGTATCGAGCTTCAGATCGAATTCCAGTGCGCGATAGGCGGTGATCGATTCAAATGTCAGCCGGTCGCTGGCGTTGAAGCGCGAGGTCAGCGCAATTCCATAACCCGACAGGTCGTTCAGGCCGTTGGCGTTGGTCTCGACGGTGAAATCGTCCCTCAGCGCCGGGAGCGTCACGGTCGAGAGCGGCGTGCCCACCGCGCCGGTGATCGGCGTCACGCGCGTGGGACTGCGCGACGTATCGGGGCGATCGATCTTGCCGTCGACGCTGAGCAGGAAGTTCAACCGGTCCGAGGGCGTGAATAGCATCGTAGCGCGACCCGCGAAGGACTGGATATCGCCATCGTCCTTGCCCGTGAACAGATTGTGGTTGTAGCCGTCGCGCCGGTTGTAGGCGAAGGCCACCTTGCCGCGCAGCGCATCGCCAGCGATCGGGCCGCCCAAGCGCCCCTTGATCGAATAGCTGTTATAGTTGCCGACATCGCCTT
>JBBQJX010000172.1:0-4901 GCA_038326295.1 Sphingomonadales bacterium | reverse complement strand
GACGGCGAGTGGGACCGCAGCTGGCGGGTCAACGTGATGGCGCACGTGTGGGCGGCGCGCGCCGCGCTCCCCGCGATGATCGCGAGACGGGAGGGCTGGTTCCTGCAAACCGTCAGCGCGGCGGGTCTGCTCAACATCGTGGGTGCTGCGCCCTATGCAGCCTCGAAAGCGGCCGCGCTCGCGTTCGCGGAATCGCTGGCGATCACGCACCGCGATCACGGCATCCGTGTGGCGGCGCTGTGCCCGCAGGCGGTCGAGACCGCGATGATCCACGGCCACGAACATATGGGCGGCGCGGACGTGGACGGGATATTGAGCGCGGATGAGGTCGCGGCGTGCGCGCTGACGGGCCTCGCCGAGGGCCGCTTCCTGATCCTGCCGCACCCGCGCGTGGCCGAGTATCGCGCGAACAAGGCGGCGGACTATGAGCGGTGGATCGGCGGGATGGCCAAGTTCCGGCGCGGGCTGATCGCCTGAGGCCTAACCCGCCCCCGGCAGCCGCAAGGTTACCATCAGCCCGCCCAGATCCTCGCTGTCCCCCAGTTCGACCGCGCCGCCATAAATCTCCGCCACGTCGCGCACGATCGCCAGCCCCAGGCCGGTTCCCGGCTGGCCGGTATCGAGCCGCGCCCCACGCGCGAAAAGCTCCTCGCGCCGTGCCTCGGGGATGCCGCTGCCATCGTCCTCGATCGCGATCGCGACGACCGGCCCCGGCTCGGCGCG
This sequence comes from Sphingomonadales bacterium, assembly GCA_038326295.1. GTDB lineage: Bacteria > Pseudomonadota > Alphaproteobacteria > Sphingomonadales > Sphingomonadaceae > JAVVHE01. Next base: position 4,178 of record JBBQJX010000172.1, on the reverse strand, counting down.
CACGGTCACGAACACGCGCCCCCCGCCATATTTGACCGCGTTATCGAGGAGATTGCCCAGCATTTCTTCGAGGTCCTGCCGCTCGCCCCGAAACACCAGCGCGCGCTCGCCAACCAGATCGATCACCGCGTCGCGGTCGGCGTGCATCCGTTCGACCGCGCGCGCCACGCCCTCGAGCGCGGGCCAAACCGCCGCGCGCGCCGAACTCGCGGACCTGCGGCCAAGCGCGCGCGCGCGCGCGAGATGGTGGTCCACATGGCGGCGCATCGTCGCCAGTTGCGTCTCCACGCTCTGCGGCAGGTCCGCCGCCTCGCCGCGTGCATCGTTCAGCAGCACGCTCATCGGCGTCTTGAGCGCATGTGCCAGATTGCCCGCATGGCGGCGCGCCTCGTCCGCCTGTTCCTCGGCATGATCGAGCAGCGCGTTCAGTTCGCTGACCAGCGGCATCACTTCCGGAGGGAATGCCTCGGGCACCCGCTTGGCCTCGCCCGATCGGATCGCCGCCATCGCCCGCCGCACGCCGCGCAGCGGCTTCAGCCCATAGGTCGCCTGCGCGAGCGCGAGCGCGAACAGCCCCAGCCCGAGCACGCCGAGCGACAGATACAGCGTGCGCCGCAGCCGATGCACCTGCTCGTCCAACGCGCGTGTCGTCTGCGCGATCTGAAAGCGAAACATGGTGGGCGAGGCGGGGAGCACCGCATCGCGCTCCACCACGCGCACCGGATCGCCCGCAAACCCTTCGGCCGCAAAATCATAGGCGCGCGGCTCGACAGCAGGCGTCGCCGCGCCCGGCCCAAGCCTTCGGTCCCACAGCGAGCGCGAGCGGAACGGCGGCTGCCCCGTGCTCACCACCTGCCAGTAGAGCCCCGAATAGGGCTCGAAAAACCGCTGGTCTGCCAGCCGACGCCCGAAGCGCACCTCGCCATCCGGGCCCACTTCGGCAGTCGCAATCATTGCTGTGAGGGTGGCACCGAGTTGCTCATCGAAATTGTCGCGAAGCAGGCGTCCCACCGCGCGGTCGAGCGCGACGCCGCCCACACCCAAGAGCAGAGAAATCCACAACATTGAAAGGAGCAGCAAGCGACGCGACAGGGAAGCTGGTGCGCGGGGAGGTGTGGAAGGGGGCGTCATCCGACCGCCCTATACACGTCCCCCAGGAGGAACCGCCTTCTCCACCACGGCTCGCCAAACGGCGGCACGATGGATCCGGCGCGAGCTCGGCGCAATATTCGTCAATCGATGCTACGATCAGGCCGCCGCGCCGTCCAGGCTATAGCCTAGCCCCCGGATCGTGGTGATGATCTCTGCGCCCAGCTTTTTTCGGATGCGGGTAATGAACACCTCGATCGTGTTGCTGTCGCGGTCGAAGTCCTGGTCGTAGATATGCTCGATCAGCTCGGTGCGGCTGACCACCTTGCCCTTGTGGTGCATTAGATAGCTCAGGAGCTTATACTCCTGCGCGGTCAACTTGACTGGCTCGCCGTCCTTGGTCACGCGGCCCGAACGCCCGTCGAGCCGGACGCTTCCGGCAACCAACTCGCTCGAAGCATTGCCTGCGGCGCGCCGGATCAGCGCGCGCAGCCGCGCGATCAGTTCCTCCGTCTGAAAGGGCTTGGCCATGTAATCGTCCGCGCCCGCGTCGAGCCCGCTCACCTTGTCGGTCCAAGTATCGCGCGCGGTCAGTACCAGGACGGGCATCGTCCGCCCCTCCTTGCGCCAGCGATCGAGCACGGTCAGCCCGTCCAGCTCGGGCAGGCCCAGATCGAGCACCACCGCGTCGTAATTTTCGGTCTGGCCCAGATAATGCCCGTCCTCGCCGTCCGCCGCGCTGTCGACCGCATAGCCCGCGCCCTCCAGTGTGGCACGGAGCTGCTTGGCCAGCCGGGGTTCGTCCTCAACGATCAATACGCGCACGTCAGCGGCCCTCCACATTCGTCACGTCACCCGAACGCGAATCCACGTCCACCCAGGTGACCCGGCCATTGTTGATGAATTTAAACCGATACAGCCCGCTTTGCATATCGTAATCGCTGCCGATATGCGTGCCACCGCCTGCTGCACCGCGCGCGATGCCAACCAGCTTGGGAAAGGGCAACATGCCGTGGTTGTCCACACCACGCGCGGGCACGTCGAAGGGCGTGCGCTGCTCGCGCCAGTTTTGTGCGGCGGCGGGCATTGTCGTCAGTGCCAAACAAAGCGCGAACAGGGCTGGGCGAACCATGACGCGGGACCTAAATGCAAGGCCGTGAATAGCCTCTGAATGTGGGAATTGTAACCAAATCATGAGCATGGCACCCGTGCTGGGTCTCGAAGGCATCAGTGTCCTTCAGGGCGGCCGCCTTCTGTTCGATGGGATCGATCTCTCGATCGGTCCGCGCGATCGGCTCGCGCTGATCGGCCGCAACGGCGCGGGCAAGACCACGCTGCTGCGCGTCATTGCGGGCGAGCTGGAGGCCGACAAGGGCCGCCGCTCGGTCCAGCCCGGCGCGCGCGTGGTGTGGCTGGAGCAGGAACCGCGCCTCGATGCCTATCCTACCCTGCGTGATTACGCGCTGAGCGGCGGCCTCGCCGCGCACGGGGTGGAGGCGATCGCCGACCAGCTCGGCGTGGACCTGTCGCGCGCGTCCACCATCGCGTCGGGCGGCGAGCGTCGCCGCGCCGCGATCGCGCGCGCGCTTGCGATGCAGCCCGATGTGCTGCTGCTCGATGAGCCGACCAACCACCTCGATCTGACGGCAATCGAATGGCTCGAAAACTGGCTCGGCCGCTATGCGGGTGCGTTCGTCGCGATCAGCCACGACCGGACCTTCCTCGCGCGGCTGACCAAGACCTCGCTATGGCTCGATCAGGGCAGGCTGCGGCGCGCCGAGGTGGGGTTCGGCGGCTTCGAGGCGTGGGCGGACCGCGCGCGTGAGGAGGACATCCGCGCCGCCGAAAAGCTCGACAGCAAGCTGCGGCTGGAAATGCACTGGCTCGAACGCGGCGTTACCGGCCGCAGGCGACGCAACCAGGGGCGATTGGAAAAGTTGAACGAGATGCGCGCGCAGCGTAGCGCGATGCTGGGCGAACAGGGCGTCGCCAAGCTCGGCCTCGCATCGGACGACGCGAAGACCAAGGTCGTGATCGACGCCGAGCATGTGACCAAACGGTTCGGCGAGCGGACCGTCATTCGCGATCTGACGCTCAAGGTACAGCGTGGAGATCGGATCGGCATCGTAGGCTCCAATGGCGCAGGCAAGACCACATTGCTCAAGTTGCTGACCGGCGAAATTCAGCCCGACGAGGGCCGCATCCGCCAAGCGAAGACGCTGACCGGTATCCTCGTCGATCAGCAGCGCAAACTGCTCGATCCCGCCCGACGCGTGCGCGACGTGCTGTCCGAAGGGTCGGACTGGATCGAGGTCCGCAGCATCCGCAAGCACATCGCGGGCTATCTGAAGGACTATCTCTTCGGCCCCGAAATCGCCGAGGCGCGCATCGGCACGCTGAGCGGCGGCGAGCGCAGCCGCATCTTGCTGGCACGCGAGTTCGCACGCGAATCGAACCTGCTCGTGCTCGACGAGCCGACCAACGATCTCGATCTGGAAACGCTCGACCTGCTCCAGGAAACGATCGCGGACTATGAGGGGACCGTGCTGCTAGTGAGCCACGACCGCGATTTCCTCGATCGCACCGTCACGATGGTGCTCGGCCTCGACGGCTCGGGGAAGATCGATGTGGTGGCGGGCGGTTATTCGGATTGGGAGGCGCGCCGCGCGGGCCTGCGGCCGTCCGCCGCCAAAGCCGCGCCGCCCGCCGTCGCGCCGCGCAGCACGCCGCGCGTGAAGCTCACCTACAAGGAACAACGCGAACTCGATCTCGCGCCCGAGCGCATCGCCGAACTCGAACGCACCATCGCACGGCACGAAACGATACTCGCGGACGCGGGTCTCTATGTCCGCGATCCCGGCGCCTTCGATGCCGCCACCCGCACGCTCGACAACGCCCGCGCCGAACTCGCCGCCGCCGAGGAGCGCTGGCTCGAACTCGCCGAGAAGTCCGAAGCGATGGCGGCGTAAACGTGCGGGATGCCGGGGGCGCCTCCCCGTTACTGCCCTACCGTCAACTCCAGTGCGCCCGCCCGCTCCGCGATCACGATGCGCACCCCCGCCTGCCCGGCCAGTGCACGCGCCACCTCG
>JBBQJX010000171.1:0-4909 GCA_038326295.1 Sphingomonadales bacterium | reverse complement strand
TCAACAATCTCGCGTCGCGGATTCTGTTGTTCGGCGCGCTCGAGCAGCGTGACGACATCGATGAGCCGCTCGTCGGCGATGTCGTCGAAGACCTGCAGAGCGACCAGCTGCCGAGAGCGGCGCTGCAGCCGTCGGCGACGGCCGTGCCGAGCGGCGACGGCGACGGCGACGGCGTCACGCGCCTCGCCGCGCTCGAGGCGCGCGTCCACAGCCACGAAAATGCGCTCCGCCAGATCGTCGACGTGATCGACGAGCTTGCCGGCGGTGCCGAGTCGGACAATGCGTCGACGGCCGCACAGGCGAGCTGATGCGCACGCGGCTTGTCGTCAACGCGATGTCGGTCGACATCGAGGAATATTTTCAGGTCGGCGCGTTCGAGAACACGATCCCGCGCGATCGCTGGCCCGAGATTGGCAGCCGGGTCGAGCATAATAGCGGGCTGGTGCTCGATCTGTATGCGGCGGCGGGGGTGAAGGCGACGTTTTTCACGCTCGGGTGGGTGGCCGAGCGCCACCCGCGCCTGATCCAGCGGATCGTGCGCGAAGGGCATGAGCTGGCAAGCCACGGCTATGCGCACGACCGGGTGCACACGTTTACGCCCGAGCAGTTCCGCGCTGATCTGCGCCGCGCGCGCGGTCTGCTGGAGGATGCAGGCGGGGTGGCGGTGCGCGGGTATCGCGCGCCGAGCTTTTCGATCGGCAAGGCGAACGCATGGGCGCTGCAGATGCTCGCCGACGAGGGCTATGCCTATTCGAGTTCGGTCGCGCCCATTGCGCACGATCATTACGGCTGGCCCGATGCACCGAGGTTCGCGCACAAGCCGGTGCCGGGCAGCGACCTGATCGAGGTGCCGATCACCACCGCGCGCGTGGGCGGGCGGCTGATGAGTTTCGGCGGCGGCTTTTTCCGGCTGCTGCCCTATGCGTTCGCGCATTGGGCGATGGGGCAGGTCAATCGGGGCGAGGGGCAGGCGGCGGTCTTCTATTTCCACCCTTGGGAGGTCGATCCGGACCAGCCGCGGATCGAAGGCGCGCCGCTCAAATCGCGCGTGCGGCATTACACCAATCTCTCAGCCATGTCGGGGAAGCTCTCCAAATTGCTTGGGAATTTCCGCTGGGACCGGATGGACCGCGTGTTCCTCGACGATGCTGCCGCCGCCGTGCCGGTTGCCCACGCCGCGTGACCGGGGCGACAGAACCGGACGCGGACGTAACCGTCCGCACGCTCGACCTGTCCGATGCGCAGGCGTGTGCAGCGCAGGATGCATGGGTGCGCGCGCGGCCAGAGGGCACGCCGTTCCACCTGACCGCGTGGGGCCGCGCGGTCCAGCGCGGGGCGGGGCACCGGCCGCATTATCTCGTGGCGCATCGTGGTGCGGAAATCGCGGGGGTGCTGCCGCTGGCGAGCGCGCACTCGCCGGTGTTCGGCCGCAGCCTCGCGTCGAACACGCTCGCGGTTTATGGCGGGCCGCTCGCGGACGACGCGGCGACGCATGACGCGCTCGACGCGGCCGCGTGGGACCACGCGGGCACGCTGGGTGTGCGCGTGCTCGAATACCGCAATCAGGCGCGGTTGCGGCCAGAGTGGCCCGCCAAATCCGATGTGTATGCGACATTCAAGCGGCCGCTTGGCGCGAGCGAGGATGAGAACCTGAAGGCGATCCCGCGCAAGCAGCGCGCCGAGGTGCGCAAGAGCCTGGAAAACGGGCTGGAGACGCGGATCGGGAGGGGCAAGGCCGATCTGTCGGATCATTTCGGCGTTTACGGCACCAGCGTGCGCAATCTGGGGACGCCGGTGTTCCCGCCCGGTCTGTTCGCGGCGATCCTCGATGCGTTCGGTGAAGACGCCGACATCCTGACCGTCTATAAGGACGAGCAGCCGCTCGCCTCGGTTCTATCCTTGTACCATAATGGCGAGGTGCTGCCTTATTATGGTGGAGGGGTTCCCCAGGCGCGGACGTGGCGGGCGAACGATCACATGTACTGGCAGCTGATGGAACATGCGCGGCGGCGGGGCTGCAACAGTTTTGATTTCGGGCGTTCAAAATACGGAACCGGGCCGTTCGCGTTCAAGAAGAACTGGGGGTTCGAGCCTGCGGCGCTGCATTACGAGTTTCGCTTGGCCGAGGGGGAGAGCATACCCGATCTTTCGCCCAACAACCCAAAATACAAGGCGATGATCGCGGTGTGGACGAAGCTGCCGGTGTGGTTGGCGAACCGGGTTGGTCCGCTGGTCTCGCGCGGGCTGAGCTGAGCGCTGTGCAGGACATCCTCTTCCTCGCGCACCGCATCCCCTATCCGCCCGACAAGGGCGACAAGATCCGCTCGTGGCACATGTTGCGTCATCTGGCGGCCAAGGCGTGTGTGCATCTGGGCGCGTTCGTCGACGATCCGGCCGACATGGCGCATGCGGGGTTGCTTGCGGGCTTGTGCAAGAGCGTGAAGCTATTGCCGATCGGCGGCGCGGCGGGACGCACGGTTCGCGCCGCGCGCGGGCTGCTGCGCGGCGAGCCGCTTTCGGTCGCGCTGTTCGCCGATGCAGCGATGCAGGCGTGGGTGGACGAGACTGTGGCGACGCATCCGATAGCCGCGCTGTTCGCTTTCTCGGGACAGATGGCACCCTACATCCTGCCGCACACGCGCGGGCGGCGATCGGTGATGGATTTCGTCGATCTCGATAGCGAGAAGTGGGGGCAGTACGCCGCCGAGAGCGACGGCCCCAAGGCATGGCTGTACGCGCGCGAGGCACGGCGGCTGCTGGCGTTCGAGGCGGCGGTGGCGGCCAGGGTCGATGCGACGCTGTTCGTGTCCGAGGACGAAGCCGCGCTTTTTCGCGCGCGCGCCGGGGTGGGGGCGGGCAAGGTGCACGCGGTATCGAACGGGGTGGACCTCGACTATTTCGATCCGGGAGCGCCGTTCGCGCGGATGCCGCCGGACGCTGCGCCGTGCTTCGTCCTCGTCGGCGCGATGGATTACCGGCCCAATATCGATGCCGCGCGCTGGTTTGCGGATGCGGTCTGGCCTGCGATCCGCGCCGCGCTGCCCGCCGCGCGGTTCCTGATCGTGGGGAGCAAGCCCACGCCCGAGGTGCACGCGCTCGCGGCTCGGCCGGGAATTGCCGTCACCGGCCGCGTGCCCGACGTGCGGCCGTATCTGGCGGCGGCGACGGTGGTGGTCGCACCGCTCCGGATCGCGCGCGGCATCCAGAACAAGGTGTTGGAAGCGATGGCGATGGCGCGGCCGGTGGTGGCCACGCCGCAGGCGCACGAGGGGATCGATGCGCGGCCGGGGATCGATCTGCGGGTGGAGGCCGAGGCCCCCGCTTTTGCGGCTGCATGCCTCGCGCTCGCGGCCGATCTGGCGCGCGCGCACGCGCTCGGGCAGGCGGCGCGCGCGAGGATGGTGGCGCGTTACGCTTGGGAACCCAATCTTCGCCTTCTGGACGGGTTGCTGCTAGAGCGCGCCGGGGGGCGCAACGCCGCGCGGGAGGCGGCATGACGATGGACGCACAGATCGTAACCACGCACGCGCTCGATTACGATGGGGAGCGGACGCCCGGGATTCCGGTTCCGCCGCGCGCCGCCGTGGCATTCGCCGCGCCCGCCACGCGCGGCTGGCCGCGCGCGCTGATGCTGTGGGCGGGCGTGCTGCTCGCGCTTGGCGCGCTGTTGCACGTGGATGTGGCGCACATGGTCACGCGCTGGTGGAACAGCAGCACATACGGCCACTGCCTGCTGATCCCGCCGATCCTCGCATGGATGGTGTGGCAGCGCCGCGCCGAGCTGGAGAAGCTTGCCCCCCGGCCGTGGCTGCCCGGAGCCGCGCTGATGCTCGGCGCGGGCCTGCTCTGGCTGGTGGGCGATCTCGCGGGCGTGGCTCTGGTGCGGCACACGTCGCTCGTGCTGCTGTTCATCCTCAGCGTACCGACGATGCTTGGCCTGGCGGTGGCGCGCGGCGTGCTGTTCCCGCTGGTGTTCGCGCTGTTCATGATCCCGACGGGCGAGCAGCTCGAGCCCACATTGCAGACGATCACCGCCAAGTTTGCGATGCAGCTGCTGCATATCGCTGGCGTGCCCGCGTTCAACGATGGCGTGTTCATCTCGATCCCCAATGGCGATTTCGAGGTGGCGGAGGCGTGCAGCGGTGTGCGCTTCCTGATCGCGATGGTGGCGTTCGGTGCCCTGGTTTCGAACGTCTGCTTCATCTCGTGGCGCAGGCGCATCGCCTTCATGACCGCCGCCGTGATCCTGCCCATCGTCGCCAACGGCTTTCGCGCGTGGGGCACGATCTACATTGCGCATCTGACCACGCCGCAGTTCGCACGCGGCGTGGATCACATCGTCTATGGCTGGATTTTCTTCGCGGTGGTGATGGCGCTGCTGCTCGCAGTCGGTTGGCGCTATTTCGATCGGCCGGTGGACGATCCGTTCATCGATGCGGCAAAGCTCCAGGATCCCGCAACGCCGGCCGCGCCGCCTTCGCGGATGTTGGTCGGCGCGCTGCTGGCGTTTGCGGCCGGTGCGGCGGCACCCGCGTGGGCGGCTCTGGTCGATTCGCGCGGCGTGCAGCATCCCACGCGCGCGCTGACCGTCGCCGCTCCTCCGGGGTGGACGCAGACCCCCTACCGCGCGCAGGTCGCGTGGAAACCGGTCTACAAAAACCCCAGTGCGGAGACCTACGCGACGTTCGTCGACGCGAGCGGGCAGGCGGTGGACGTGTATGTGGCGGTATTCGACCGGCAATATGAGGGGCACGAGATCGTCGGCTGGGGTCAGGGTGCGATCAAACCCACCGACGAGGGCGGCTGGCAATGGGCGGCGAACGCACCCGATCCGGCGGGCGGCCATGGCTTTCAGATCAACGAGAGCGGTGTCGCGCGCGATGTGGTGCAGTTTTACCGCGTCAACGGC
>JBBQJX010000170.1:0-4927 GCA_038326295.1 Sphingomonadales bacterium | reverse complement strand
TGTGGGGCGTGCTTTCAATCCTGGCGGGCGCAACCTTTTATGCCGTGACGCTGGTGCTGCTGCGCGCGCGCGCCGGGAGCGACGGGCCTGCGCGCACGGGCGTGCTGGGGAGCGTGTTTCCCGCGCTGTGGCTGGCCCCGTTCGCGATCGGGAGCGGGCATCTGCCCGCGACAGGCGATCTGTGGGCGTTCGTGCTTATGGGGCTGCTGGGCACCGGGGGCATGTGGTGTCTGGCGCTCGCCTACGCGCGCGCGCAGGCGCAGCAGGTGGCTCCGCTCGAGTTCACCGCCTTGTTCTGGTCGGCGGTGGTTGGGTTCGTCGGCTTTGACGAAACGCCGCGCGCGGGGCTGTTCGCGGGCGCGGCGGTGATCATCGGTGCGGCACTGCTGGCGGGGTGGGACGAGGCCCGCACCCGCCAGCGATCCGTGCCGGTGTTTACGCCGGGGTCTTGACGCCTTCGCCCGAGAGGCGCGCCATGACGTGCTTGTGCAGCCAGATGTTCATCTCGGCACTGCCATCGAGCGCGCCGCTGTAGCCGAGCTCGGTCGCAAGCTCCTTGCGCTTGTCGAGGCTGGAATCCATGTCGAGCGCTTTCAGCAGATCGACGATCGAGTGACGCCAATCGAGATGCTGGCCCTTGTCTGCGACCATCTTGTCGAGGATCGGCTCCATATCGACGGGTTCGCGATGCACGGGCGCAGCCGGTGCAGGGGCGAGCGTCTGCGCCGTCGGCGCGGGAGCGGGGGCGGCGTGGGCGGTGCCGAGAATGGCGTCCTTGATGCGGCCAAAAATGCTCATGATGGGTTCCTTCGTTGTGGGGACCGTCCTGATTGGGGGCGGCGGTTGCTGCTGTAGCGGGCTTGCGTTGCGGAACGGAGTCCTCGTGCGTTGCGCCCGGGTGAGAGGATGACGCGACAACCGATGACGGGGTTCCCTGGGTCCAGCCGGAGCGAGCGGCTGCCTGGCGCGCTGGGAGCGGCGATCATCGTGGGCCTCATTGGCCTCGTGCTGCTGTTCGGCCTGGTGATGGAGACACCGGAGCGCCAAGCGACGGCGATCACAGTGGTTCAGGTCCGGGCAGAGGTGCGCGAGGAACGGCGACCGAAGCCGCCCGTCAAGCGGCAGGTCCACGTTCGGGCCGCCACCGCAGCCGCACCCCGCAATCTTCGCAGCAAGGCGGCTCCCGCCGTCGCGCCGCCACCGATCGTCCCGCCGCTGATGCCGCCACCTTTGGCCGTTGCGATGCGCGCGGGCGAGGGTATGGCGGCATCCACGGGGGCGTCGGATCGCCCCGGTGAGGGAGCGGGCGCGGCGGGAAGCGGGGACGGCACCGGCGCCGGGGGGACCGGAGAGGGCGACGGGGATGCCGACGACAGCCCGCCGCGTCTGATCAAGGGCCGGTTGCGGTACACCGACCTCTCCCGCGATCTGCGCGACAGCGGCATCGGGGGCGATGTGGGGGTGCGCTATGCGGTGGGTGGCGATGGCCACGTTTCCGCGTGCAGGGTCACGCGCTCAAGCGGCAGCGTCGCACTGGACGAACAGACGTGCGCGCTGATCGAGCGGCGCTTCCGGTATGAACCCTCGCGCGATGCGGAGGGCGCGCCAGTGGAATCGACGATCGAGGAGATGCATCGCTGGCTGATCGAGGCCGAGCCGGAGCAGGGACGGTAACAACCGAAAGCCCGCATGCCGACGGTGGCATGCGGGCTTCGGCCCATCAAGGTTACAAGTGCCTTAGCAACCGTTGCGGTGGCGCGTGTTCTTCTTGTCGAGCGTGCGGCCCAGGAGTGCGCCGCCGACACCGCCGGCGACTGTGCCAAGCGTTCCGCCGCCGACCGCGTTACCGATGAGCGCGCCGCCGACGCCACCACCGATCGTGCCGACCGCGCCATTCCCGCCGTCGCAGCGCCGCTGATAATTCCCACCTTCCCCCTGATAGGCATAATGGCGCTGATGATGATGACGGTGGTGATGACGGGGATGGGCCAGAGCGGGGGCCGAAGCGCTGACCGAACCGCCGATCAGAGCGGCCATGGCGGCGTAAGCGATCTTGCTGTTCATGATATTCTCCTTCGATAACCGGTGAAACGCGCCCCCTGTCCAAATCGTTGCGCTCGCCATCATGTCTTAATGTTCAGCTTGACTGCCCGACATCGTCGCAATTGAGATCGAACGCGGCCATGCCGGTCTCGATATAGGCGGCAGCCATCGGCGTGCCCATGATCCAGTCGGCAACGTCGGGGGCCTCTTCCTCGGCGTCCGCAATGGCGTCATCCCATTCGGACGCATCGTACGCGCCGCGGCCAATCAGCGCGAGCGCGATCATCTCCTGCTGCTCGTCATCGGCGAGATCGTCGATCGCCGCGCGCAGTTCCTCCTCGACCGAGCTGTTGGCATCGTCGTCGAGCACCGCCACGCCGCCATCGTCGGTGGGGTTCGAGCCGTCGTCGGGATCGCTGGTGGGCACCTGCGCCTCGTATTCGCGCAGGCGCGCAATGATGCGGCAGAGGCTGTCGAGGCTGATCGAAAGGTCCATGAGGGCGATTCCTTGATGTCGTGCGCGCAACGGAAGGGGGGGCGTCAGGGTTCCGCGCGCGGGTGGGGATCCTCGTCGGCATAGATCGCGATCTCGGGCGCGTGCCCCTCGCTGACGCGCGCGCGGTACATGCCGGGCGTGGTGAAGGACCAGCCCCCGCTGCCCGCGCGCCCGAGCACGATGAGCCCGCCGGTGCCACCGAGCTGCGCGATGTCGGCGTTGACGAGATTGGCGGCGTCGCGGATGGACGTGTTCAGCAGCCGCACGCGCGCGCAGATTTCGTGGGCCGCGCCGACGCGGATGAAATATTCGCCGGAACCCGTGGCCGAGACCGCGCAACCGCGATCGTCCGCATAGGTGCCCGCGCCGATGATGGGGGAATCGCCCACCCGGCCCCAGCGCTTGTTGGTGATGCCGCCGGTGGAAGTGGCGGCGGCGATATGGCCCCTGGCATCGCGGGCGACCGCGCCGACGGTCCCCATATGCGTCCTGCCATCGAACGCGCCGCTCCGGAGCGCCTTTTGCAATTCCTGCCAACGTTCCTCGGTGCGAAAGTAGCCCGGATCGACCTCCTCGATGCCGTGTTCGCGGCCGAATTCCTCCGCGCCCGTGCCGGTGAGCATGACGTGCGGGCTTTTCTCCATGACCGCGCGCGCAAGGGTGACAGGGTTCCTGGTGCGGTTGACGCCCGCAACCGCCCCGGCGGCGCGCGTGCGACCGTCCATGATCGCGGCATCGAGTTCGTTCTTGCCTTCGTGGCTGAAGACCGCGCCGCGCCCGGCGTTGAATGCGGGATCGTCCTCGAGCACGCGCACCGCCGCCTCGACCGCATCGAGTGCGGCGCCGCCGTGCGACAGGACCGCCGACCCGGCATCGAGCGCGTGGGCGAGCCCCTCGCGGTGCGCCTTGTCCTGCGCGGGGGTGAGCGCGGCACGCGTGAGTTCGCCCACGCCGCCGTGGATCACGAGCGCCCATCTCGCCTGTGCCGGACTGGTCATCAACATCATCCCCAGAGCGATCCCGATCGCGCGCATGTTGCCGCTCCATTGCCTGCGCGAGCACCCTTTACGCCAGCCCGCCCTGACGCCTATATCGCGCGGCTGCGTGGCGGAGTAGCTCAGTTGGTTAGAGCACGGGAATCATAATCCTGGGGTCGGGGGTTCAAGTCCCTCCTCCGCTACCACGACGGTTCGAAACTGCGTCGGCCGAAAGCTTCTGGCGCGGACCTCTGCACAATGCCGTCGGGTTGAAAGAGCGCGATCGTGGATACGGGCACCTCGACGCACGCGTACGTCCCCCCGTGCCGCTGGCGTCGGCTTGCCAACGCCCGGCTTATGGCTCAAGCAAAGTCTAAGGCGGGTGCAGGCGTCGTGGGCGTGACGACTGCGGCGGGTCAGATCCGACGACGCACCGCACCACATAGCGCCACGCCAAGCGCAAACAGCGTGAACGACACGGGTTCGAAGACGGACACGCGGGCGAAGTTCTGAGGACTGTCCAGCGTGTACGCGACGTTGTCCAGCTCGAACGCGTAATTGGTCGAACTGAGATACGCGTAGGTCACCTGGTCGGCGGGATCGAAGTCGAACTCGACGAACTGGCTTCCGCCGATCGTTCCACCGGTCAGACTGGCGACCACATCGCCGGTGAGCTGATTTCCCAGCCCGCCCGCAAAATCGACGACACCCGAAGCGTTGAAGAAGGCAATGCCGTTGTAGGCGTCGAGGCTACCCCAGTAAAAGCCGAGATAGGTGAGCGGCGTGGCGGGGTTCGAGGTGAAATCAACCTCGAGATTGTCTGACAGACGTGCTGAACCAAGCGTCAGGTAGCAACTCGAATCGCCGGAGGGGGCATTTCTACGGTTGATCACAGTATCGTTTGCGAGATCGTAGACATCGCCCGCACCGCCGACGAGATCGATCCCGAGCCCGTTTGGCGAAACGCAGGTCGTCGTGTCAGCCGTACCGTTGAAGCGTTCCTCCGTGGTGAAAGATCGCGCGGTCACCACCCCTTCGCCAGCCAGAAGCTGGCCCGACGGGCTCGTCACCAGTGTTGTAAAGGCAAACCCCGGCACGGCCGCGAACGAAAGCAGCGCCGTCAAAATCGTCATTCGCATTGCATGATCTCCCTTCGGTTGGACGAAGAGACCTTGTTCGCTTGCGGTGCACAGCGCGAGCACAAGACGATCGCTTTTGGCGTGAAGTTGCGCGCGGCTGCTCCGGAATGGATCAGGCGGCGGAGTGCCGGTTCATCCGGCGCGCGAAGACGGCGAGCGCCGTGCCCAGCGCGGCGAGGAACAGCGATCCTGGTGCGTCCACCAACAACACCCGCGCAGACGGTGCCGCAGCGATGCTGGGGGCGTTGAACACGTCCACCAGCCGATAGCTG
>JBBQJX010000169.1:0-4968 GCA_038326295.1 Sphingomonadales bacterium | reverse complement strand
CATTCCAAACTGAACTGCATCACGGCCTGCATCCAGGCGACGCAGGCGGGCGCGGACGAGGCGCTGATGCTCGATCCGCATGGCTTCGTCGCCACGTGCAATTCCACCCACTTCTTCATCGTGCGGCGCGGCGAGGTGTGGACCTCGACCGGCGATTACTGCCTCGGCGGTATCACGCGCGGCAATGTGATCGCACTGTGCCGTGAGAACGCCATCCCCGTTTTCGAACGCAACTTCTCGCTAACCGATGTGTACGGTGCGGACGAAGCCTTCGTCACCGGCACTTTTGCGGGCGTGGTCCCTGTCACCCGCATCGACGGCCGCGTGCTGACGCAGGCGCGCGGTCCGATGGTGGAGCGGCTTCAGGGCCTCTACCGCGACCTGATCGGGCGCGACTGCGCCGCCCGTACTCGGCCATGACGCTGCGGATCGCAATGTGGTCCGGCCCGCGCAACCTCTCGACTGCGCTGATGCGCAGCTTCGGCGCGCGGGCCGACACGGTGGTCAGCGACGAGCCCTTCTATGGTGCATATCTCAAACAGACCCGCGACGATCAGCCCCTGCGCGACGCGGTGATCGCCTCGATGGACTGCGACTGGACATCGGTCGCCGTCACGCTGTCCGGCCTGCCGCCCGAAGACCGGCCGATCTGGTACCAGAAGCACATGGCGCACCACATGGAAGGCGCGGTGGGCATAGCCGATCTGCCCGGCCACGTGCATGCGTTCCTGATCCGCGATCCCGCGCGCGTGGTGGCGAGCTACGCCGCCAAGCGCATCGCGGTGCGGCGCGAGCATCTGGGGGTGGAGCGGCAGCGCGCGTATTTCGATCATGTGGCGGACCGCCTCGGCCGCGCGCCATCCGTGGTGGACGCAGCCGACATCCTCGCCGATCCGGCTCGCACGCTCGCGGCGCTCTGCGCGGCGCTCGGGATCGCGTGGGACCCGGCGATGCTGGCCTGGCCGCCGGGCAGTCGCGCGACCGACGGGGTCTGGGCCGCGCACTGGTACGGCGCGGTCGAAGCCTCGACCGGCTTCGGCAGCCCCAATCCATCGCCGCCCGCGCTCGACGCCGCAGCGGCGGCGGTGGCGGACGGGTGCGCGGCTGACTATACCTACCTCCGCCGTTACCGTATCGCCGCGCCTATTTGACGGCGGGCACTGTCATCAGATCGATCCCGAAGAATAGCGGCGGCGTCGGGCCGCGCTGCACCAGCATCAGCACCGTCTTACGCCCAGCCTTACGCGCCGCTTCCACGGCAGCGGCTGCCGCATCGGGCGTGGGCGTGGGGATCTGGTTGATGCTCAGGATCACGTCGCCGCGTCGCAGACCCTTGGTGGCGGCATCGCTGTTGGGATTGATCCCCGCGATCGCCACGCCCGAGACACTGCCCGGCAGTTGCAATTCGCGCCGCGTCTCGTCGGTCAGCGCCTGGAGCGTGATGCCGAGCGATGCGCGCGCCGCCTTCTGGCTGGGGCTCGCGCCCGTGGCCGGTGAACCCTCGTCATCGTCGTTCGCAGCACCGCCATTGGCCGCGATAACGGCTTCGGAAGGCCGCTCGGCCAGCGTTGCGGTCACCACCATCGGCTTGCCGTCGCGGATGATGTCGATGCGGATCGGCGACCCGATCTTCTGATTGGCGACCGTATAGGACAGCGTCGAATCGGGCGAGACGTCCACCCCTGCCACGCGCACCACCACGTCGCCGCGCCGCAGCCCGGCGCGCGCGCCCGGCGCACCCGGCACCACGTCGGCGACGATCTCGCCGCGATTGTGCGGCAGGCCCAGCCCGTCCGCGATCGAATCGTTCAGCGGCTGGATCGAGATGCCCAGATAACCGCGCCGAACCTTGCCGCCGCCCATCAGCTGCTCGATCACCGGCCGCGCCACTTCGGACGGGATCGAGAACCCCAGCCCGATATTGCCGCCCGTGGGCGAGAGAATGATCGTGTTGACGCCGATCACATTGCCCTGGATGTCGAACAGCGGTCCGCCCGAATTGCCCTGGTTGATGCTGGCATCGGTCTGGATGTAGCGATCGTACTGGCCGCTCTGGATATTGCGGTGCAGCGCCGAGACGATGCCTGCGGTCACCGTTCCGCCCAGCCCGAACGGATTGCCGATCGCCAGCGCCCAGTCCCCCACGCGCGCCTTGGTCGAATCGCCGAACGTCACATAAGGCAGCCCCCGCCCCTCGATCTTGAGCAGCGCCAGATCGGACAGCGTATCGCGCCCGACCACGCGCGCGGTGAACTCGCGCCGGTCGGGCAGCGTCACCGTGATCGTGCCGGTGGCATCCTTGCCCTTGCCCTGCGTCGAGATCACATGGTTGTTCGTCACGACATAGCCGCGCGGATCGATGATGAAGCCGCTGCCCAGCGCGGTCGCCTCTCGCGTTTGCGGCGGCGTTCCGTCGTCGTCATTGCCCTGCGGGTCCTGGAACTGGCGGAACAGATCCTGGAGCGATTGCGGAGCACCGCGCTGCGTCACCGGCACGCGTTGCTTGACCGAGATGTTGACCACAGCGGGCTGCAACTGCGCCGCGAGATCGGCGAAGCTGAACGGCGTGCCGTTCTGCATCGCGCGAATGTGCGGCATCAGGCGCGGCGCGTTCTGCGCCTCGCCCGCGCTCGGCGGCGAAGGGGACTGCGAGACGGCGGACGATTGCTGGGCCACGCCGGCGGCGCTTCCCGCGACGAGCGCGCCCAAGGTGAGGGCATAGGCAATTTTCACTGGGCAGAAACTCCCGGGGGTGTCGGCGAATATCGGATGAAAAGATGGTTAGGCACGTCAGGCTGAAAGCCCCATGAATGCGCGAGCCTCAGCGTTCCCGCCCGCCCTCGAACTCCTTCAGGAATGCGTTGTCGGGGCTCAGCACCAGCGTCGCGTTTCCATCCTTGAACGCCTGCCGGTACGCCTGCATCGCACGGTAAAAGGCATAGAATTGCGGATCGGCCCCATAAGATTTCGCATAGATCTGCGCCGCGTCCGCGTCTGCCTTCGCTTTCAGTAACTGGCCCTGCTTGTAACCCTGCGCGAGGATCGTGCGCGTTTCCTGATCGCGCGCCGAACGCATGCGCGCATACGCCCCTTCGAGCGGCGATCCCGTTGGCAAATCCGCACGCTTGATCCGCAGATCGACGATTTCGGCACCGATGCCGCGCGCCTGCCGGTTTACGTCCGCCTGGATCGCCTCCATAAGCGCGCCGCGCTCGGGGCTGAGCAACGCGACGAACGGCATCTTGCCCAGCTCGTTCCTCAGCCTCGAACCAAGGATCGCGGACAGCTGAACCGCCACCGCCTCCTCGCTTCCCCGCGTTTCGTACATCTTGAGCGGATCGACGATGCGGTAGCGCGCGAACGCATCGACCACGAGACGCAGCTGATCGGTCGACAGCACCGTCTGCGCGGGCATGTCCAGATCGAGGATGCGCTTGTCGACCGGGATCGTCGTCTCCAGAATCGGCACGATCGCGGTCAACCCCGCACCCGATCGACCGATCGGTTCGCGCGGCGAATATCCGTTGATGATCCGGTCAGGCTTGCCGAGCCTGAGCACGATCAGCTGCTGCGTCTCTGGCACCGCGATCAGCGCGCTGCTCCACAGCAACAGCGAGGCGAGCGCGATTCCCATCCATCCCCAGATCGGCACCCTCATTTCGCAGGCACGCGGGCGGTCGTGGTAGGGGAAGGCGCTTCGATCAGCTTGCCGCGAGCGGGCGGGAGCGAGAGATAGGGCACCGAAACCCTGTTCTCGATCACCGTCGTCTGGTTCTTGCCCAGTACTTCCTCCATCGTTTCATAATATAGCCGTCGCCGCGTCACTTCAGGGGCCAGCTTGTACTGGACATACAGCGCGTCGAACACCGCCGTCTCGCCCTGCGCCTTGTTGACGATCTCCTGCGCATAGGCGCGCGCATCGTTCTGGTAACGCTGCGCCTGCTGTTGGGCGGCGGTCACCTGCTTGAACGCTTCGTCCACCGCGTCGGGCGGATCGGCCTGGCGAATGTCGAGGCCCACCACTTCGATGCCGCTGTTATAGCTCGTCAGCAACTCCTGCATGCGCGTGCGCACCTGCTCGGCGATCTGCGCGCGCTGCGGGCCAATCGCCTCCTGCAATGTCACGCGCCCAACTTCGGATCGCATCGCGCTCTCGGCCACTTCTTTGACAGTATTGTCGGGCGCAGCCAGCCCGAACATGTAGCGCACCGGATCGTTGATCTTCCAGCGGATCGTGTACGCCATGTTGATGATGTTCTGGTCGCCCGTGAGGATCAGGTTCTCCGCGCCATCCGTGGCACCCACGTTGGTCGAGTTGATCGCCTCGACCGCCTTCAGGCTCACCGTATCGATTGGCGCAGGCAGCTTGAAATGCATGCCCGGCCCTGTCGTCTCCACATAGCGGCCGAAGCGTTGCACCACGCCACGCTCCTGCGGACTGACGCGGTAGGTGGACGTGAACGCCACCCACAGCGCCACCAACCCCGCAGCAATATAGGCCCAGGGAATAGCCCTGCCCTCGCGTGCGGAGCCGCCCGGGCCACCGCCGCCGTTCAGCGACGCGCGCAGCCGTTCCTGGCTGCGCCGGATGAACGCATCGAAATCGGGGCCGCCGCCGCCCGACGGCTTTCCCTCGCCCGGCTCATCGCCGCCGGGCGGCTTGGGCGGTGGACCCCACGGGTTCTTCGGCCCGCCCTTGCCCGAATCGCCGCCCCACGGCCCGCCGCCGCCGCCGCCCGTTCCGTTCCCGGACTTGTTCTCGAAAGGCAATCCCGTCTCCGCTCGCACCGCGCTTGTGTCTCGCCCGACTATATACGCGGCCCCGGCGCGATTGCGAGGTACGCGGCATCGTGGGACAGGTCGCGCATGGCCGATCCCCAGACGCTCGCCGCAGCACTCCCCGCCGATCTCGCCGCGCGCGTCTCCGCGCTGGCTTTCGAACGCGGGGAGGCGCGCGCGGTCCTCGAT
>JBBQJX010000168.1:0-4975 GCA_038326295.1 Sphingomonadales bacterium | reverse complement strand
CGCGAGCCGAGCGAGAATGCTGTCGAGTAGCGGCCGCCCGGCGGCGGTTAATCGCAGGTGCGTCGGCGTCCGCTCGATCATGCCGATCGCCCGCAGATGGGCCAGCCCGCTTACCGAGAGCGCGGTATCGAGGGCGGTGCCGGTGCGCGCTTCGAACCGCGCCGCGTCGATGCCGGCGCGCGTCCGCATTCCCATCAGCAACGCCTCGCGTGCGCGATCGGCAGGGGCAAGTGGGGTCTCTTCGGCGATGGCACAGCCCGCCGCGCCCACCGCCGCGAGCCAGTTCTCAGGCTTTTTGGTTCGCACCGTTGCCACGCAGGCGCGACGCCCATGCGCGCCGGGACCGATGCCCGCATAATCGCCATAGTCCCAATAGGTCAGATTATGTCGGCTCTCCGCGCCCGGCCGCGCGTGATTGGACACCTCATAGGCGGGAAGCCCCGCCTCTTCGGTCATCGCGCGCGTCGCCTCGAACAGGTCGGCCGCCACGTCCTCGCACGGCATCGCGATCTCGCCCGCCGCGAACATCGTGGCGAATCGCGTCGCGGGTTCGATCGTCAGTTGGTAAAGCGAAAGATGCTCGGTGCCGAAGCCGAGCGCGCGCGTGAGTTCGGCCTCCCACGCGGCAACCGTCTGGTGCGGCCGCGCCGCGATAAGATCGAAGCTCACGCGCGGAAAGGTCGCCTGCGCGATATCGAGCGCGGCGAGCCCGGTCGCCAGATCGTGCGGTCGGCCGAGGAATTGGAGCGCGTCGTCGTCCAAGGCCTGCAACCCCAGCGACACCCGGTTGACCCCCGCCGCCCGGAACCCCGCGAACCGCGCTGCCTCGACGCTGGTGGGGTTCGCCTCGAGCGTGATCTCGATTCCGGGATCGGCGGGCCAAAGATCGTGCGCGCGTTCGATCACGGCGGCCACCGTGGCGGGGTCCATCAGGCTCGGCGTGCCGCCCCCGAAGAAGATGCTCGTCAGCCGATGCGTGGGTGTGCGCGCCGCCTCATAGGCCAGTTCCGCCAGCAGCGCGGCGCGATACGCGCCCTCGTCCCACGCGGGCCGCACATGGCTGTTGAAATCGCAATAGGGGCATTTGGAAACACAGAACGGCCAGTGAACATAAAGCGCCAGCCCTACCCCCTCCGGAACGGAGAGGGACAGCGCCGCAGGCGCAGCGTGAGGGAGGGGGCCGCAAGGCTCCACATCACCCGAGCGCGTCGGCAACGAGCTTCCGGAACGCGTCCGCCCTGTGGCTGATGGCGTGCTTGGCAGCAGGATCGATCTCACCGAATGTTTCATCCATCCCCGCGCCCACGAACATGGGGTCGTACCCAAAGCCGCGCGACCCCCTCGGCGGCCACACGAGCGACCCCTCGCACACGCCCTCATACGCCTGCACATGCCCATCGGGCCACGCCAGCACCAGCGCACACACGAAGCGCGCGGTCTGCGCCGCGTCGGGCCCGGCGGCGGTCAGCTCGCGCCAGACGCGCTCCATCGCCGCCCCGAAATCGCGCGGCCGCCCGGGTGCCTCCGCCCAGTCCGCCGATACCACGCCCGGCGCGCCGCCCAGCGCATCGACGCACAGCCCGCTATCGTCCGCGAGCGCGGGCAGGTTGGCGGCGGTGGCCGAGGCGAGCGCCTTGATCGTGGCGTTGGCGATGAAGCTGGTGCCGGTCTCCGCAGGCTCGCCCAACCCCAGCTCCCCCGCGCTGACCGGCTCAATCCCGAACCGCGCCACCAGCGCCCGGATTTCGCGGACCTTGCCCGGGTTATGCGTGGCGAGCACAAGGGGGCCGGGCGCGAGGCGGCGGTGGGTCATCCGCGGTCAGTCCGCGACCCGGATCGTGTCCTCGGTTCCGGGCACAGCCAAAGGCTGGTCGAACGGGACCCGCTCCACCTGCCCATAGCCGTCCGGCCCGGGCGCGGTCATCACATGCGTTTCGCCCGCGATCAGGTCCACTACCCAGTAATGGGGAACACCGAAACGGGCATAATCCGCCGCTTTCACGCGCAGGTCGTAACGCCTCGTGCTGTCCGCGATCTCGACCGCGAGGAGCACGTCGGCGACCGCCACCGCGTCGGGCTTGGACCCTTGCCGGGCGACCATGACATCGGGCGCGCGGATGAACCCTTGCTCAAGACGCAACCGCGTGTCGGCGAAGACCGCAAATCCCGTCTGCCGATAGAGCGCCCAGAGCTTGCCGCCGATCGACATGAACTGCTGCCCATGCCCGGTCCCCGATGGCGCCATCCGCTCCAATACTCCATGCACGAGTTCGACATGATCGGGCGCGAACACCCCCGCGTCGCACATACGGATATATTCGGCCTCGCTGATCCGGGCCGGGCGCTCGGTGGCCGGTGCGGCCTGGGGTTCGCGCAGGAGCGTCGCCATGAAGGCTAGGTGGCTTGGGCGGGGGCGGCGGTCAAGCCGACGTGAGAGCAGCGGAGGTGCCGTTGACCTTGCGGCGAGTGCCGCGTTTGAGGCCTGACGCGATAAGACGCGCGCGCATGAACTTTAATGCGTCCCTCGATAGCACGGCTTTCGGTACCGGCATCGCAGCGCAGCGATTCAGGAAAATCATCATCACTGATGGGGTTTCATCCCAACGCACTACATTGTTCAATTCCAAGTTAATGGACAGCGAGGTTGATGAGATTGCGAAGAATCTGTCCGCGAGATCAAGATGTTTCATTTCTCGATTAGCGGGCTGATCGCGATACAGAGCCTTCGCCCGCTTTGGTATATAGATCACGGATGTTCCGATTACTATGAGAATGTAAACAGCAAGGGCGTATATCCACATGCCTCCATCGGCAAGCGCAAAGTATACGCAACAAATCAATGCGATTGGAGTAATCACCCTCTGTTGTCGTAAGCTCAAGCGTTGGATCGTAGCAATAAAGATCTTTTCGGTTACGATGTAGTCGGCTTCAAATTTAGTGGTCATCACCGCCCCACCGCCCCACCGCCCCCGCCTGCGCCGCCATGATCGCATTCCCCCCGATCCGCGCCAGCCTCAACATCCGCAGCAGCTGCTCCTCGTCGAACGGCGCGCCCTCGGCGGATGCCTGCACCTCCACCAGCCGACCCCCCTCGGCCAAAACGAAATTCCCGTCGGTCCCTGCGGTCGAATCCTCGGGGTAATCCAGATCGAGCACCGCCGCTCCGCCGACCACCCCGCACGAAACCGCCGCCACGCGCCCCGGCATCGGATCGGCCCCCGTCAGCTTCAGCCCGTCGATCGCGAGCCGCAGCGCCACCCACGCGCCCGAGATCGCCGCGGTGCGCGTGCCGCCATCGGCCTGCAGCACATCGCAATCGAGCGTGATCTGCCGCTCGCCCAGCGCCTCCATATCCACCACCGCGCGCAATGCCCGCCCGATCAACCGCGAAATCTCCAGCGTCCGCCCGCCCTGCTTGCCCTTCACGCTCTCGCGCGCCGAGCGGTCGTGCGTCGCGCGTGGCAGCATCGCATATTCGGCCGTCACCCAGCCCTTGCCCTTGCCGCGCATCCACGGCGGCAGCTTCTCCTCGACGCTTGCGGTGCACAGCACATGCGTGCGCCCGAACTTCACCAGGCACGATCCCTCGGCATGCGCATTCACCCCCGTCTCGAACGAAATCGGCCGCATCTCGTCGGCGGCGCGGCCATCGTGGCGCATACAAATCTCCGAGCTAAAACCCGCCCGTACCCCCCGCTTCCATGCCAGCGCAACCGCGCCCATATTAGCGCAATGCAGGCCACCCTCCCGGAACTGACCGACCGGGCACGCGAAATCTTCCGTCAGCTGGTCGAGGGGTATCTCGCCACCGGCACCCCCGTGGGCAGCCGAACGCTCTCCAGGCTGGGTGCGCTCGGTCTCTCGGCCGCATCTATCCGCAACGTCATGCAGGACCTTGAGGAACTTGGCCTGCTCGCCGCTCCGCACCCTAGCGCGGGCCGCGTGCCCACCGATATCGGCCTCAGACTCTTCGTCGATGGCATGATGCAATCGCACGATCTCACCGCCGCCGAACAGGCCGCGATCGAGGAGGGCGCACGGCCCCGGTCGGACGCGGTGGAGGATGTCCTCGCGCGCACCACCGCCGCGCTCAGCGCGATGGCGCACTGTGCGGGTGTGGTGTTCGCCCCCAAGACCGAGATCGCGATCCGCCAGATCAGCTTCGTCGCGCTTTCGCCCGGGCGCGCGCTCGCGGTGCTGGTGGGGGAGGGGGGATCGGTCGAGAACCGCATCGTCGAACTCCCCCCCGGCATCCCGGCCAGCGCCTTCGTCGAGGCCGCGAACTACGCCAACGCCCGCCTGACCGGCCTCACGCTCGCGCAAGCCGTGCAGCGCCTCCACCACGAAATCGCCGCCGAGCGCGCCGAGCTGGACACGCTGTCCGCCACCGTCATCGAACGCGGCCTCGCGGTCTGGTCCGAAGATGGTGCCGCGCGCCCGATCCTGATCGTGCGCGGCCAGGCGCATTTGGTGGGCGACGGTGCCGCCGATCTCGAACGCGTGCGCCTGCTGCTCGGCGATCTGGAGGGCAAGGAGGAGATCGCCCGCCTGCTCGATCTCGCCCGCACGGCGGACGCAATGAAGGTCTTCATCGGTGCGGAGAACAAACTGTTCTCCTTGAGCGGATCGTCGGTTATCGCCGCGCCGTGGCGCGCGGGCGGCCGCGTGGTGGGTGTGGTGGGCGTCATCGGACCCACGCGGTTGAATTACGCGCGCGTGGTGCCAATGGTGGATTTCACCGCAAACGCGCTCTCGAGGCTATTGCAATGACCGAAGATATGGACACCTTGGCCGCCGAGGCCGTGGCAGAAACCCCCGCGCCCGACGATGCGGCTGCACCGCAGCCCGATCCGCGCGACGACGAGATTGCGGACCTGAAGGACCGCATGCTGCGCGCCGCCGCCGAGGCGCAGAACATGCGCCGCCGTCTGGAACGCGACCGCGACGAGGGGGCCGCCTACGCCATGACCGGCTT
>JBBQJX010000167.1:0-4976 GCA_038326295.1 Sphingomonadales bacterium | reverse complement strand
GGACAAATCGGCGCGCGTGATCGACGTGATCTCGCCCCAGGGCAAGGGTCAGCGCGCGCTGATCGTCGCCCCGCCGCGCGTCGGCAAGACGGTGATGCTGCAAAATCTCGCCAAGGCGATCACCGACCACAACCCTGACGTCTTCCTGATCGTGCTGCTGATCGACGAGCGGCCCGAGGAAGTGACCGACATGCAGCGCAGCGTGAAGGGCGAGGTCGTCAGCTCCACATTCGACGAGGCCGCCACCCGCCACGTCCAGGTCGCCGAGATGGTGATCGAGAAGGCCAAGCGACTGGTCGAGCACAAGAAGGATGTGGTGATCCTGCTCGATTCGATCACGCGTCTGGGCCGCGCCTACAACACGGTCGTCCCCAGCAGCGGCAAGGTGCTGACCGGTGGTGTTGACGCGAACGCGCTCCAGCGGCCCAAGCGCTTCTTCGGTGCCGCACGCAATATCGAGGAGGGCGGATCGCTGACCATCATCGCCACCGCGCTGATCGATACCGGCAGCCGCATGGACGAGGTGATCTTCGAGGAGTTCAAGGGCACCGGCAACAGCGAAATCATCCTCGATCGCAAGATCGCCGACAAGCGGGTCTTCCCGGCGATCGATGTCGGCAAGAGCGGCACGCGCAAGGAGGAGCTGCTGGTCGACAAGACCGTGCTCGCCAAAATGTGGGTACTGCGCCGTATCCTTATGCAGATGGGCACGATCGACGCGATGGAATTCCTGTTGGACAAGATGAAGGAATCGAAATCGAATGAGAACTTCTTCGATTCGATGAACCACTAGATAAGTCGCGTCTCCAGATCCTTCAGCCCTGCCAACGGCTCCACCAGCTCGAACAGGTTGGGCGGCGCGAAGCCCTCGTCGGCGATATGACGCAGCAGCGCCACCAGCGGCCGCCAGTAGTCATTCGCGCCGATAAGCCAGATCGGCTTGTCGTGCAGACCGAGCTCGCGCCACGTGAGGGCTTCCATCAGTTCGTCGAGCGTGCCGATGCTACCCGGGAGTGCGAGAATCGCGTCGGCGCGCGCATGCATCTGCGCTTTGCGGTCGTGCAGCGTCTCGACCACCACGAGCTCGGCCAGCCCGCGCTGCGCGATCTCTTCGGTCATCAGGAAGCGCGGGATGATGCCAACCACACGCCCGCCCGCCGCCATGCAGGCGCGCGCCGCCAGCCCCATGATGCCGATCGCACCACCGCCATAAATGAGCGTTACCGCGCGGGCCGCAAGCAGCTCGCCCAGCGCCTCTGCGAGTGCGGCGTGCGCCGGATCGGCTCCGGGTCGCGATCCGCAGAAGAGGCAAAGCGCGCGAATCGGCACGGTTGAGATCCTTGGGTATCGGATCGATCGTCCATAAGCCCGCCGACGAGGCTATTCCACTCGTGCCAGCCCGCGAGCGATAACCGTGGAGGCGAAGCCCGCGAGCGCGAGACTGAGGAAGGCGGTCAACGTCAGCATGAATTTGCTCCGATTCGTCGAAGGCCAATGTTCCTTATGTGTTCCAAGAGGTCAAGCGAAAAGAACATGACTAGAACATTGTTGCGGTCTCGTCTGCGAGCAGCCGACGCTTGACATCCAACCCGCCGCGATACCCGCCCAGTCCCCCATCGCCCCGGATCACGCGGTGGCAAGGGATCAGAAAGCTCACATTGTTTGCCCCGCACGCGCTTGCCGCCGCGCGCACCGCGCTCGGGCGGCCTACCGCCTTGGCAACCTGCGTATAGGTCCGCGTCTCCCCGCGCGGGATCGTGGTCAAGTAATTCCACACCAGTCGCTGGAACGCGGTACCCTGGATATCGAGCGGCAGGCGCGGATCGGGGCGGTTGCCCGCCAGATGCCCCGCCAGTGCGTCCGTCCAGTCCGCCAGTGCGTGGCCGTCGGGCCGTGCAGCCACGAAGTGCGCCGCTGGAAACTCTTCGCGCATTTCGGCCTCCGCGTGGTCGCCAAAACAGGCGAAGGCGAGGCCGCGCTCGCTCGCCGCGAGCGTCAGCGGGCCATAGGCGGTCTCGATCGTCGTGTAATTGAGCGTCATTCCCTTGCCTCCCAGGCGATATTGTGTCGGCGTCAGCGCGCCCAGTGGCCCGTCGGTGCCCGCTACGCGGCTTGTGGAACCATAGCCCGCGCGCGTCAGCGCGGCGGTGGCGCTCGGCTCCTCGCGCAGCGCGTCACGATAGGCGCGAGCGCGGATTGCGCTGTGATAGTCGCGCGGGGAAAGCCCCACGATCGCGCGGAACCGCCGCTGGAAATGGGATGGCGAATAGCCCGCCTTCGCCGCCAGCAGTTCGAGCGGCAATGTCTCCTCGGGCGCTTCCTCGATGATCCGTGCCAGCGCCGCCACGGTCGCCAGACCGACATCGGCCACCGCGTGGAGCGGGTGGCATCGTCTGCACGGGCGGAACCCCGCCGCCATCGCCGCGCGCGCATCGGGCAGGAAACGCACATTTCGCCGGTGCGGTGTACGAGCAGGGCAGCCGGGGCGGCAGAAGATGCCTGTGGTCAGCACACACGCCACGAAACGGCCCTCGGCACCCTTGTCGCGCGCGGCCATCGCAACCCAGCATTGATCGTCGGTCAGTGTCATGCGCGCAACATAGCCGCGTCCAAGCGCACGGTCATTCCGCTGCATGCGCTCAACATGCGCGACAGGGGCCTTGCGCGTGCGGACGGGTGGGCTACCCGTAGCTGCAAGAAACGCACTGTGGGAGAGACGCGCGATGTTGGGCACGATGCAGGATTGGCCACTGCTGGTCTGGAAACTGATTGATCACGCGGCGCTGAACCATGGCCGCCGCAAGGTGATCAGCAACACGGTCGAGGGCGGCGTGCTCGAGACCAACTGGGCGGAGATCCACCACCGCTCCAAGCAGGTCGCGCAGGCGCTGACCGCGATGGGCATGGGGCAGGGCGACCGCGTCGGCACGCTTGCGTGGAACACGCACCGGCATGTCGAGCTCTGGTACGGCATCTGCGGCATGGGCGCAGTCGCACACACGCTCAACCCGCGGTTGTTTCCCGAGCAACTGGTCTACATCGCCAATCACGCGGGAGACCGCGTGCTGTGCTTCGACCTGAGCTTTATCAAGATCGTCGAGGGCATCGCGCCGCATCTGCGGACGGTCGAGACCTATGTTTGCATGACCGACCGGGCGCATCTGCCCGAAAGCACACTGCCACTTGTTGCCTACGAAGACTGGATCGGCGCGCACGATGGGCGCTTCGACTGGGTGCATATGGACGAGAACGCCCCCGCTGGCCTGTGCTACACCAGCGGCACCACGGGCGATCCCAAAGGGGTGGAATATACCCACCGCTCCAACCTGCTGCACACTTTTGCGGTCATGTCCGGCGACCGCGCCGATGGCGGCCAGCGATCCGTGACGATGCCCATCGTGCCGATGTTCCACGCAAATGCGTGGGGCGTGCCCTACAGTACGGCGGCGCTCGGGCAGTCTCTCGTGCTGAACGGCCCGGCATTTGATCCCCAAACGCTGCACCGGCTGATCCACGATTACGGCGTCACCACCACGGCGGGCGTGCCCACGGTGTGGCTCGGCCTCCTCCAGTATCTGGACGCCACCGGGCAAAATCTGGGTCCACTCAAGAAGCTGCTGATCGGCGGCGCGGCCGCGCCCCCGTCGATGATCGCGGCGTTCGAGGATCGCTACGGTGTGGACGTGATCCATAGCTGGGGGATGACGGAGATGTCGCCGTTCGGCACGCTCGGCATGTTGACCACCGAGGCGATGGAGCTGCCGCTGGCAGAGCGGCGCGCGCTTCAAGCGAAGCAGGGGCGTGCGCCGTTCGGTGTCGAGATGAAGATCGTCGGCGCGGACGGGCACGAGGCCGCGCGCGATGGTCATGCCTTCGGACGCCTGCTTGTGCGTGGGCCGTGGATCGCAGGCCGTTATTTCGGGCATACCGAGGACGCGACCGATGCACAGGGGTGGTTCGACACCGGCGATGTCGCCACCATCGATCCCATGGGATATATGCAGATCGTCGATCGCTCGAAGGACGTGATCAAATCGGGCGGCGAGTGGATCAGCTCGATCGAGATCGAGAATATCGCCGTTGGATGTCCCGGCATTGCCGAGGCCGCCGTGATCGGCATCCGTCACCCCAAATGGGACGAGCGCCCGTTGCTGGTCGCGGTGCGCAAACCCGGCGCGGACGTATCGCGCGAAGACATGCTGGCGTATCTCACCGGCAAGATCGCCAAATGGTGGATGCCCGACGATGTGGTGTTCGTGGATGCGATCCCGCACACGGCGGCGGGCAAGATCCAGAAGGTCGCGCTGCGCGCGGAGTTCGCGCATTACCGGCTGCCGACGGCGGCGTGAGGCTTAGCCGAAAATCACATCCCCCGCCCGCACATCGCCCAGGATCGTCAGCACGTTCGTCATCCCGTCCACCCCATCGGTGATCGTCCACGCATGTGCGGCCGCATCGGTCTGCACCAGCGTCGTCCCCGCGCTCCAGCCGGTAAGCTGCGCCTTGTCCTCCCCGGTTGTGAAATCGACGATGGTGTCGCCTGCCGCTTCACCCTTGCGCAGCAGGAAGATGTCGGCGTCCGCGCCGCCCGTCAGCCAGTCCGCGCCCGGGCCGCCGTCGAGCGTGTCTACCCCGTCCCCGCCGTACAGACGATCGTTGCCCGTTCCGCCCTGCAGTAGATCGTTGCCGGCCAGCCCGTATAGCGTGTCGTCCCCGCCGCCGCCGCGCAGCCGGTTGCCGCGGTCGGTGCCGGTCAGCAGATTGTCGCTTTCGTTGCCCGTGGCAGCGTAGGCGAACCCGACAAGCGTCAGGGCCTCGACATTCGGGGCGAGCGTGTAGGTGACCGACGCGTAGATGCTGTCATAGCCTTCCCCCGTCCGTTCGACGATCTGATCGACGGGGTTGTCGACAATGTACGTATCGTTGCCCGGCCCGCCGCCCATCGCGTCGCCACCGGGGCCGCCATCGATATAATC
>JBBQJX010000166.1:0-5023 GCA_038326295.1 Sphingomonadales bacterium | reverse complement strand
AACGAGTAGCGCAGGCCGCTGCCGCCTGCTTCGCTCTCGAGTTCCTGATCGGTGATCTTGCCGGGGTGCGCCTTCAAGGCGGTGGTGCGCGCGGCGGCGAGCGTGACGGTCGCCTGCGGAGCCAGTTCGGCACCCTTCATCGGATGGGAAGGCCGGGCGATCGCCGCGCCGGCGGATGCGATCAGCGACACGGCGAGGAGCGTTTGGAAGGCGGGACGCATGTTTGATACTCCAGAGACGGAAGGTCTCAGGGATAAAAATGGCCCTCGATGTCACAGTCGCAAGATGGGTCGAGGTTTCAAGGCTAAGTTAGCGATATTTTAATCTATGACCAACGCTAGACCAAACGGCTCTGCTTGACCGCCGCTGCAATGAAACTGGCGAACAGGGGATGCGGATCGAAGGGTTTGCTTTTGAGTTCGGGGTGGAACTGGACGCCGATGAACCAGGGGTGGTCGGGGCGTTCGACCACTTCGGGGAGCAGGCCGTCGGGCGAGACGCCGCTGAACACCAGTCCGGTGGCTTCGAGGCGTTCGCGGTACGCCGCGTTGATCTCGTAGCGGTGGCGGTGGCGCTCGCTGATGCGCGTGCCGGCGTAGATGGCGGCGGCGTGGCTGTTGCCGCCGAGCACGGCCTCGTAGGCGCCCAAGCGCATGGTGCCGCCCATATCGCCGCCCTCGCGGCGGACCTGCAGGCCGGCGGGGGCCATCCATTCGGTGATGAGGCCGACGACGGGCTCTTCGGTCGGGCCGAATTCGGTCGAGTTGGCGCCGGCGACGCCTGCCAGATCGCGCGCGGCCTCGATGGTCGCGAGCTGCATCCCCAGACAAATGCCGAAGAAGGGCACCTTGCGGGTCCGTGCGAAGCGGACGGCGGCGATCTTGCCCTCCGAACCGCGCTCGCCGAAGCCGCCGGGGACGAGGATGGCGTGCATCGGTTCGAGTTCGGCGGCGACATCGTCGCGCGCGAAGGCTTCGGCATCGACCCAGCGGACGTTGACCTTGACGCGGTTGGCGATGCCGCCGTGGACGAGCGCCTCCTGGAGCGATTTATACGCATCGCGCAGGCCCACATATTTGCCCACCACGCCGATCGTGACCTCGCCTTCGGGGTGCGCGAGCCGTTCGGCGATGGCTTCCCAGCGCGCGAGATCGGGGGCGGGCGCGTCGGGAATGGCGAAGGCGGCGATGACCTGATCGTCGAGCCCGGCGGCGTGGTACTGGAGCGGCACATCGTAGATGCTCGCCGCATCGAGCGCGGGGATCACGGCCTCGGCGCGGACGTTGCAGAACAGCGCGATCTTGGCGCGTTCGGCCTCGGGCAAGGGGTGCTCGCAGCGGCACACGAGGATGTGCGGCTGGATGCCGAGCGCGCGCAGTTCGGCGACGCTGTGCTGGGTGGGCTTGGTCTTCAGCTCGCCTGCGGCGGCGATGTAGGGCACCAGAGTCACGTGGATGAACAGCGCGCGGGGCACGCCGAGTTCGTTGCCGAGCTGGCGGATCGCCTCGATGAAGGGGAGCGATTCGATATCGCCCACCGTGCCGCCGATCTCGCACAGGACGAAATCGAGGCCATCGACGTCGGCGCTGGCGAAGGCCTTGATCGCATCGGTGACGTGCGGGATCACCTGGACGGTCGCACCCAGATAGTCGCCGCGCCGTTCGCGCGCGATGATGTCCGAATAGATGCGGCCGCTGGTGACGTTATCCGATGCGCGCGAGGGGACGCCGGTGAAGCGTTCATAGTGGCCGAGATCGAGATCGGTCTCGGCACCATCGTCGGTGACGTAGACTTCGCCATGCTGATAGGGCGACATCGTGCCCGGATCGACGTTCAGATAGGGATCGAACTTGCGGATGCGGACCTTGTAGCCCCGCGCCTGCAACAGCGCCGCGAGGCTGGCGGCCATCAGGCCCTTGCCGAGCGACGAGACCACGCCGCCGGTGATGAAGATGAACCGGGTCATGGGAGGAGAGCCTTAGCGCGGGCTTGCCGCCTACGCCAAGCGCCCCGGCCTATTTCGCGAGCGGGACCGTGGTGGCGGGTGCGGGCTGCGCGGGCGCGGGGGTGGCAGCGGGCGCGGTCTGGCCGAAGCCGCCTGCGAAGGGCGCGGGGGGGCCGGCGGGTGCGGGGGCGGGTGTCGGGCTGGTCGCATCGGGAATGCGCGAAGCTGTGGCTGCAGCCGCCGCAGCCGGATCGATCCGGCGCGTCTTGCCCTCCTGGCCGTAGAGCAGCGCGAGGACGAGACTGGTCACGACGAACAGCCCGGCGATGATCGTGGTGGAGCGCGTCATGAGGTCGGCCGCGCCGCGCGCGCTGACCAATCCGCCCGCATTACCGCCACCGATGCCCAGCCCGCCGCCTTCGGAGCGTTGGAGCAGGATCACTGCGACGAGCGCGGCGGCGAGGAGCGTGTGGACGATGAGGACGAGCGTGATGGCCATGGGACGGGGCATCTAATCCGGGCGACCCCGCGCGGCAAGGCGCGCGGGGTTTCTCCGGATCGCTCGGCTTACCTGGCCATCGCCAGCAGCGGCGTGGCGCGCCTTCCCGCGAGGCCGGGCAACTTGACCGCGCGCGCGGCCGCAAG
Organism: Sphingomonadales bacterium; assembly: GCA_038326295.1. Lineage (GTDB taxonomy): Bacteria > Pseudomonadota > Alphaproteobacteria > Sphingomonadales > Sphingomonadaceae > JAVVHE01. The sequence goes on along the minus strand of JBBQJX010000166.1, from coordinate 2,433 downwards.
GTTGGGCGAAGGGCCGGGGCCGACCTGCACGATGGCGACCATGCCGAGCGAATAGTGCGGCGTGCACTTGATGCCGTAGATGCCGGGCTTGGTGACCTTCAGATCGAACTCCTTGTTGATCTGGCCGTTCTGCACGGGGACGCCGACGGGCAGCAGACCGGGGATCGTGCCTGCATTGTGGCCCGGGTTGGTGGGGAGGAACTTGACCGTATCGCCGACGGCCGCCTTGATGAACGCAGGCTCGAACACCATCAGCTGGCCGGGCGTGGAACCCTGGTTCTTCATCTGGACGACAATATCCTTGGCGAGCGCGGGCGAAGCGACGGCGATCGCGAGGGCGGCGGAAAGATAGACTGCACGCATGTTGAGAGGGCCTCCTTGGTTTGGCACGGGGGAAATAACGATGCCGTCGCGCGATGCCAGAGCGCTTCGGGACTTCGGTCGAATAGCCGCATAACGGATGACGCCACATTAACAGCGCGGCTGCGCGCGGCGGGGGCGGGGATTTGTGCGGAGTTTTTCATGCTCGCCCGGGCGTTTGGCCCGCTTTCCCGAGCGGTCGCGATCGGGCGACGTTACGATCATTTCATCGCCCGACGCGAAGACCTTGGGACGCGGTGCGTTGGCGACGCGGTTCTGTTCTTCCTGCGGCCGCCCGACTAAGGGCCTCGCCGAGGCCAGCGCAGGCAAGACCCCGTTGGCCGGTTGCGATCATGGACGTCCCGATGCGCCTTTTCCTGCCTGTTGCTCTCGCAATGATCCCCGTTGCCCCCGCATTGGCGCAGGACGCGGGGATGGTGGTGGTGACCGGCCATGGGCTGACCGCGCCGCCGGGGACTGCGGCTTATGGTTCGGTGGTGATCGACCGCGACCGGCTTGCGCATGACGCGAGCGGTCGGTTGGAGGACGTGCTGCGCGACGTGGCAGGGTTCCAGCAGTTCCGCCGCACCGACAGTCGCGCGGCGAACCCGACCTCGCAGGGCGTGACGCTGCGCGCGCTGGGCGGCAACGCATCGTCGCGCGCGCTGGTGCTGCTCGACGGGGTGCCGCAGGACGATCCGTTTGCGGGGTATATCCCGTTTTCCGCGCTCGATCCGGGGCGGCTGGCGTCGGTGCGGGTGACGCGGGGCGGCGGGGTGGGGCCGTTCGGCGCGGGGGCGGTGGCGGGAACGATCGAGCTGGAGAGTGCGGGGGCGGACGAGTTGACCGCCGCGACCGGGCGCGGGTTGTATGGCAGCCGGGGTTCGTCCGAACTGGCGGTGGGCGTGGCGCCCCGGCTGGGGGAAGGGTTTGCGACGCTGAGCGGGCGGTGGGACCGGGGGGACGGGTATTTCATCGTGCCCGCCGAACAGCGCGGGGCGATCGACCGGCGCGCGCGCTATGAGGCGTGGAGCTTCGGCGGGCGGGCGGTGACGCGCATCGGCCCGGCGCACGAATTGCAGACGCGCGTGCTGGTGTTCGACGACCGGCGGCTGCGCGGCCAGCCGGGGACCGAGAATGACAGCCGGGGGACGGACGCGAGTGTGCGGGTGATCGGGCGCGGGCGCTGGGGGATGGACCTGCTGGGCTATGTTCAGGACCGCAATTTCCGCTCGGCCTTCGTGGCGACCGCGCCCGACCGCGCGAGCAACACCCCCTCGCTCTATCAGTTCAAGACGCCCTCGCTCGGGATTGGCGGCAAGTTCGAGCTGCGGCCGCCGACGGACAGGGGCAATCTGCTGCGGCTGGGAGTGGATGCGCGTTACACGCAGGGGCGCACGAACCAGCTGTTACGCAATCAGGGCGCGGGGTTTACGCGGCTGCGGCGCGCGGGCGGCGAGAACCGGACGACGGGGGTCTTCGTCGAGGACGATCTGACGCTTGGTCGGCTGACGCTGACTGTTGGCGCGCGGGCGGACCGGTGGGAGATCAACAGCGGCAGTCTGGTGGAGCGCGATCTGGCGAGCGGGGCGGTGACGCAGGACGCGGTCTATGCCGACCGCGCGGGGTGGCACGGATCGTATCGGGGCGGGGTGCTGTGGGCGCCGACCGATGTGCTGAGCCTGCGCGCGGCGGGCTATACGGGGTTGCGCGTGCCGACGCTGAACGAACTGTACCGGCCGTTCCGGGTGGGGGCGGATGCGACCGCGGCCAATGCCGCGCTGGGGCTGGAGCGGCTGCGCGGCGTGGAGGGGGGGATCGACGTCCATCCGCTCTCGACGCTGCGGCTGAGCGTGACGGGGTTCTATAATGAGCTCGAGGGCGCGATCGCCAACGTGACCGTGGGCACGGGGCCGGGCGTGTTTCCGCAGGTGGGGTTTGTGGCGGCGGGGGGGCGGTTCAGCCAGCGGCAGAATCTGGGTGCGATCCGGGTGAGCGGCATCGAGGCGACTGCGCAGGCGCGCTATGGCGCAATGCGGTTTCAGGCGAGCTATGCGCTGACCGATGCGCGGG
>JBBQJX010000165.1:0-5047 GCA_038326295.1 Sphingomonadales bacterium | reverse complement strand
CGGGCGTCACCGCGCCCTCGATCTTGTCCGCCAGCCCGGCGAAATAGCGGAACCACCCGGCCGCCGCGTGGGCGTGCGCCAGCATCTCGGACATCAGCTTGCCATTGTCGCGCACGTCCAGCGCCGCCAGCCGCTCGGCATCGCCCTCGATCAGATCGGCCAGCCCGAACAGCAGCCGCCCGCGCGCCGCCGCCGCCATCGATGGCCACGGACCCTGCACGAACGCATCCTGCGCGGCCGCAACCGCGCGGTCCACATCCGCCGCCGCCGCGCGCGGGATCGAGGCCCACCCCACGCCGCTGAACGGATCGATGCTGTCCAACCTGCGCCCGTCGATCGCCTCGACCGCCGCTCCGCCGATGCGCATGGCCAGACGCGCGCACGCGCTCTCGCCCAAATCCACCGAGCGAAGCGCGACGCCCATCAGGCAGCGGCCGAAAGCGGCGCGATGTCGCCATGCTCGCCCGCCGGATGCAGCGCGAAGAATGCCTGTTCCGCCGTCGCGATGTGCATCGTCATCCGGTCACCGACCGCCAGCGCATCGCGGCGCAGGAAGGCCGCGCACAGCTGCTCCAGCCCCTCGGTCGCCACGCGCTGCGTCTGCGCATCGTGCAGCGTCGCCAGCCGCACGGTCTGCACATGATCCGCGAAGCGCCCGATCGTGGACGCAAGGCGCGCGTTGCGTACCGCGCCCAGCCACGCCGCGCGAAACGAAATCATCGCCTGGATCAGCGCCTCGTCCGCATGCGCCTCCAGCGCGGCGCGCGCGTCCACTGCGGCCGCTTCAAGCGATGCGGCGGCGGCGGCGTCCAGATCGCGCGCGGCGTTGGCGGCGGCGCGCGGTTCGATCAGGCGGCGCACCTCGAAGCTGTCGCGCATGTCCGCGAGGCCGAGCACCGGCACCATGAAGCCGCGCGAGGTGCCGGTCAGATAGCCTTCGTTGACCAACTGCAGCAGCGCCTCGCGCACGGGCATGCGGGAGGTGCCGAAGCGCGCCGCGACGTCGATATCGACCAGCCGGTCGCTCGGCCCGAATTCGCAGCGCTGCAGGCGGGCGCGCAACTCGGTATAGATGCGCTCGCGCGCGCTCGGCGGCTTGGGCAGCCCGAACACATTTGCCTCCCCCCGCCTTGCCATTCGCGCCCGCCTCCTCGCGGCTCGATGCAGTTTGGCACATCGTTTCGGCGTGTCAAACGCGAACTTTCAACTATCTCGCGAAAAATCCTTGCATTCCCGTCCGTGGGCAATCTCCGTCATCACGATTTGACGAAAGAAACCGTATGCAGTTACCTTTGTGCAACAGGAGGTCCGAACATGTCCGCACGCTCCAAATCCATCTCGGTTGATGCCATCCGGGGCGTGCTCGGCATGCTCCCCACGCCCGCCACCGCGGACGCGGACCGGTGGCAATGCCCGCAGTCGGTCGATCTCGATCAGACGGCGGCGATGGCGGCGATGGTCGTTGAAGGCGGCATCGGCATCCTGATGACGGCAGGTTCGTTCGGCGAGGGCGCAACGCTGACCGAGGCCGAACACCGGCTGTTCACCGATTGCCTCGTGCAGACGGTGGGCGGCCGCGCGCTGATCTTCGCGGGCGCAACCACACTCAACACGCGCGACACGATTTCACGCAGCCGCGCGCTCATCGATGCCGGCGCGGACGGGCTGTTCCTCGGGCGACCGATGTGGATGTCGCTCAACCAGCAGGACATCGTGCGCTTCTATGCCGACGTGGCGGAGGCGCTGCCCGGCGTGCCGTTGATCCTCTACGACAACGCGCTCGCGTTCAAAGGCAAGATCGCCAGCGAGACCTATGCCGAACTCGCGCGCAACCGCGCGATCGTCGCCACCAAGCATATCGGCGGCGCGGCGATGGGGGACGATCTGCGCGCGGTCGGCGATGCGATGCGCGTGTTGCCCGTCGATGCGCAGTGGGCCGGGCTGGCACGCGCCTTTCCCGATGCCGCCGTCGCCTGCTGGAGCGGCAATGTCGCGGACGGACCCGAACCGCTCGCCGCGCTCGCCACCGCGATCGAAGCGCGCGACTGGGACCGTGCCGATGCCTGGTGCGCGCGCATGGCGTGGGCACAATCGCCGATGTTTCCCGAGGGCAAGCTGGAGCTGTTCATGGATTATAACGTCCCCATCGCGCGCGCGCGGCTGGAGGGATCGGGGCTGGTCCGCTCGGGCCCGCCCCGCCCGCCCTATCTGCACGCGCCCGAGGCGTATCTGGAAGGCGGCCGCGAAACCGGACGACGGTGGGCATCGCTGCGCCGGGAAGTGGCCGACACGATAGCCCAGCGGGCCACCGAATAAGTGCCCAATGTTCACGCTTGCGGAAGGGAAACCGCAGGACCGCGCCGTGATTATCGAGCTGTCGGCCGCCTCGCCCCATTCCGGCTGCGGTGGTCCGCAATGATCTGTCTGATCGCCCTTTCGACGTCTCTTGATTGATATGGCTTGTTGACGACCGTTGTGCCGTTCAGGCTTGACGGCAGGACCGAATCGACATTGTACCCGGTGCTGAAGGCGAACGGGATGCCTCGCCCCTCCAGCACCGCCGCGACAGGCCACGACATCTCGCCCGCCAGATTGATATCCACAAAGGCTGCGTCAAAGGCTTCGGTGCGGGCAAGCGCCAACGCCTCGTCGACACGCGAAGCCGGTCCGATCATCGTCCAGCCCAGCTGATCGAACAGGTCTTCGAGGATCATTACCAACAGGAACGAATCCTCCACGACCAGAATGCGAAAGGAATCGACGATCGTCGCGGTTAGCGCCAGGCCTGTGGCGACAACTTCGGGCAGTTCCGGTTCGACGGCGAGCGGTGAGATCGAGCTGGCCGGTAACGAGACCGCGCAGACGACACCGGTTGTGAGATAGCTGATCGAAGCAACACCGCCGGTTTCCATCGCGAGCGCGCGTTCGATCAGTGTCGATCCGAAGCCGCGGCGGGTCGGCGGTGCGACAACCGGACCGCCCGACTCGCGCCAGCAAATTTCAAGGCTGCCACTGGGAGTGATATTCCAGGTTACCGCGACACTGCCGATCGTCGTCGACAAGGCACCGAACTTTGCTGCGTTGGTCGCCAGTTCGTGCACCGCAAGCGACAGCGACAGCGCCGACTTAGGGGTCAGGACGAGGTCCGGGCCGTCCAGCACAACCCCGTTGCGCCGCTCGCGATAAAGATCGAGTTCCTCGTGCAGCAGCCGGGCGATCGAAACGCCTTCCCAGCGGCTTTCGGACAGCAGGCTGTGCGCCTTCGCCATCGACTGGATTCGACCGTCCAGCCCCTCGACGAAGCCGGTCAGCGAATCGGCGCTGCGGCTGGTCTGTACGACCAGCGCCTGGATGTTCGCCAGTGTGTTCTTCACCCGGTGATCGAGTTCGGCCATCAGGAGCTGATCGCGGTCGGCCGCTGCCTTGCGCTCGCGGGCTGCCGTCTTGATGCGTCGCAGCACGACATGCAGCAGCGATATGCGCAAGTCGAAGGCCGCATCGTTATCGGCGCGCGTCCACTGGATGCTGCGGCCGACGACCGTTTCCTTCCAGAGTTCGAAGGACTTGCGCGGCATCAGGCGGTCACCGTCGGGTCCGGGTTCGAACTGCTTCACCGGGGCCCCGGCCCAATGGACATTGGTCACCATCTCGGGTCGAAACCAGATGATGTAATCGGATTGGTCGGGCGATACGGAGATTACGAGGATGCCGGACGCTACGTCGGCGAACGCCTGCGCCGGAGCCCAGATTTCCCCGAGCCGGTCGGTCGAGTAGATCCCGTCGCTTTGGTACATGTGCGTATCGAGCCAGGTAACGAGACTTTCGATCTCGGGTTGACGTGGCGTTATGCCGAGGAACGTCAGCTGACCCTTGACGCAGACGGCAACGCCGCCACGCCGCGAGCTATCCGGACCGGACCCGCCACCGTGGATATAATCGAGCAGGTTCGGCGACTGCTGCGTCAGTCCGGCCGCGTAATCCTCGGCGCTGGCGAGATTGAGCATGAGGTTCTGCAACACCATGCGGCTGGCCAGACGTTCGTGGAACTGCTGACCCTTTTCGCGCGATTCGAGCTGGAGCGAGAACATCGACCCGAACAACTCGCACACCGCACGCAAGTGACGTGGCAGCAGGCGCGGGCTGTGGTGGTGACAGGCGATCAGCCCCCACAGCTTGCCGCCAAGAATGATCGAGATCGACATCGACGCGTCGATGCCCATGTTGCGCAAATACTGGCGATGGATCGGCGACACGTCGCGCAGGATCGCGTGGCTCATATCGAGCGGAGCGCGGGTGCGCGGATTGTTGGCCGGGACGAGCGGCGCGGCTTCGTAGTTGACCTGCGTAATCATCCTGAGCCAACTCTTCACGTACAGCGCGCGCGCTTGTTGCGGAATGTCGGCGGCCGGATAGTGAAGATCGAGGAACGGCTCGAGGTGCGCTTCGCGCGCTTCGGCAATGACCCAGCCCGAATCGTCCTGCATGAAGCGATAGACCAGCACCCGGTCATAGCCCGCGACGTTGCGCACCCGTTCCGCTGCCAGCTGGCAAAGTGCATGCAGCGATTCGGCATCGTCGAAGCCTGCAATCATCTCTTGCACACCCGCGAGCGGATCGGCGGCCAGCCGGTCCCCGGTGTCGGCGGCTTCGAGTTCGAGGACAAGCGCGCCGCCGCTGCGATGCAGGCTCGCATCGAGCGGCCGTTCCGGATCGATGCGCAACAGCGGGTCGAGCAGGTGGCGAGGCTTGGTCAGATCGAACCGGCTGGCCACGGCGCGAAGATGCTCAATCTGTTTCAGACTGAAGATTGCCGTGGCCGAAGATTTTGGCAATTCGGCGACGGGCCTGCCCACCAGCCGCGTCGTGTCCCCCGCCGCCTGCAAAATCTCGAACGTATCGGGATCGAGCACCAGCATCGCACCGTGCGGCAAAATCGCGCCGGGGATGTGGATTGGCTCACGATCGCAGTTCGTGGTGTCGATGAGCATTTCGAATTCAGTCTCGATCGACATCTGCTGTCCTCCAACCGGCGAGCCACGCCTCGAAC
>JBBQJX010000164.1:0-5071 GCA_038326295.1 Sphingomonadales bacterium | reverse complement strand
CAGGTTCCGTGGCGGCTTCATCGACGTGGCGGTGTTCACGCAGACGATCGATGGCTTTCAGTCCAACCTTTATACCGGCACCGGCTACGCGCTGGTGAACGCCGGGTCCGAGCGCGTGCGCGGCGTCGAGGTGGACACGGCTTACGCGCCCGCGCGCTGGCTTGCCCTGACCGGTGCGGTCACGTACCTCGATCCGACCTACGACAGCTTCAGAAACGCGCCCTGCTTCAGCTTCGATACCGCGCGCTGTCCCCCGAACGCGATCGGCCTGTTGCCGACGTTCCGCGACCTCTCGGGCACGAGGCCCGCAGGCATCGCCGAGTGGAGCGCCACGGTAAGCGCGACGTTCAGCCACGAGTTCGGGCGCGGCATCGGATCGTATCTGCGCACCGAATATGATTATGGCAGCCCGACCGCGCTCGCCGACAACATCCCCGCCAGCGTCTCGACCTATGGGGTGAACACGATCAACGCGAGCCTGGGGTTGACCTTCGAGCAGCCCAGGCTCGAGGTGCTGTTCTTCGCGCGCAACCTCGCCAACGATCGCTCGATTATCGCGGCCTTCCCTACGGTTGCGCAGACGGGCAGCTATAGCGGCTTTCCCAACCAGCCGCGCACATTCGGCGCGACGTTTCGCAAGCGGTTCTAGGTGCCCCTGACCAAGGTAGTCCGATGAGTGAAGAGGCGAAGACGACGGCCGACCTCGACGCGGTGCGCGCGCGCTACGCGGCCGAGCGTGCAGTGCGCGCCGACGCGGGAGATCGGCGCTACCGCGATCCGGCGGACGGCTTCGGGCATATGCTGTCCGACCCTCACGGCGAGGCGGTCGCGCGCGAGCCGCTGCACGACGAGGTCGACGTGCTCGTCGTCGGCGGCGGATTTGGCGGGCTGCTGGTTGCGGCGCGGATGCGCGAGGCGGGCGCGCGCAAGGTCCGCATCGTCGAGAGTGCGAGCGATTTTGGCGGCACCTGGTACTGGAACCGCTATCCGGGTGCGGCGTGCGATGTGGAAAGCTACATCTATTTCCCGCTGCTCGAGGAGACGGGCTACATGCCCGTCGAACGCTACTCCAAAGCCGCCGAAATCCGCGCGCACTGCAGGCGGATCGCCGAGCATTTCGGGCTGTACGAGAACGCGCTGTTTTCGACGCAGGTGACATCGCTCGACTGGAACGGCGCGGACGCGCGCTGGGTGGTGCGGACAGATCGGGGTGACATGGTGCGGGCGCGCTTCGTCGTGCTGGCCACCGGTCCGCTCAACCGGCCCAAGCTGCCCGCGATCCCGGGCATCGAAGCCTTCGCCGGCCACAGTTTCCACACCAGCCGCTGGGACTATGCCTACACCGGCGGCAGCGCGACCGCGCCGATGGCGGGGCTGGCCGACAAGGCGGTGGGCATTATCGGCACCGGCGCGACCGCGATCCAGTGCGTGCCGCCGCTGGCGCGCGATGCGAAGCATGTGTTCGTCTTCCAGCGCACGCCATCATCGGTGGACGCGCGCGACAACAGCCCGACCGATCCGGTCTGGGCGGCGAACCTGACGCCCGGCTGGCAGCAGCGCCGTATGGAGAGCTTCACTGCGCAGCTGGCGGGGGAACTGAGCATCCCCGACGAAGTGGCGGATGGCTGGACCGTGCTGGCGCGCGCGATTCGCGCCAAGCTGGCGGCAGGCGCGGTGCCCGATCCGGCCAGGCTGCTCGAAGAGGCGGATTTTGAGAAGATGGTGCAGGTGCGCGAGCGGATCGGGCAGATCGTCAACGATCCAGCCACCGCCGAGGCACTGAAGCCGTGGTTCAGCCTCTACTGCAAGCGGCCGTGCTTCCACGACGAGTATCTGCAGACGTTCAACCGGTCCAATGTGACGTTGATCGACACCGCCGGGCGCGGAGTGGAGGCGATGACCGCGCGTGGGCCGGTGGTGGACGGCCGCGAATATCCACTCGATTGCCTGATCTACGCGACCGGCTTCGATACGGCGGGCGATATCGCGCACCGTTCGGGGTTCGCGGTGCATGGGGTGGGCGGGCAATCGCTTTCGGACAAATGGTCGGGCGGCCTCGCCACCTTCCACGGCATGCACGCGCACGGCTATCCGAATTTGTTCGTCATCTCGCAGGCGCAGTCGGGCATGTCGCCCAACTTCCCGCACATGCTGTCCGAGCAGGCGACGCATGCCGCGCACATCGTTGGCGAGGTGTTCGCGCGCGGCATCCGCTCGGTCGAGTCCGACCCGGAGGCCGAGCGCGCCTGGGTGCAGACGATCCTCGATCAGGGCGCGGCGCGCGCCGCATTCCTCGAAAGTTGCACGCCCGGATATTACAACAACGAGGGCAAGGTGTCCGAAGGGCTGGCGCGCAGCTTTCCCTATGGGGCGGGGCCGATCGCGTTCATCGCGCTGCTACGCGAGTGGCGCGCGAAGGGCGACATGGCGGGGCTGGAAATCGACGGCGCGCACGCGCTGGCGAAGGAAACGGTGGCGGCATGAGCGAGGTTCGCAAATCGATCTTCATCACCGGCGCGGCTTCGGGCATGGGTCGCGAAACCGCACTGCTGTTCGCTAGGCGCGGCTGGTTTGTCGGGGCGTATGACGTCAATCCGAACGGCCTAGACACGCTCGCATCAGAGATCGGCGATACGCATCGCTTCGCCACGCTCGACGTGGCCGACCATGCCGCCTTCGCCGCCGCGATGGACGGCTTTGGCGCGGCGACGGGCGGTAAGCTCGATCTGATGTTCAACAACGCCGGGATCGGCGTGAACGGCCTGTTCGACGAACTCGCGTGGGACGCGATCATGCGCGTCATGCAGGTCAACCTGTTCGGCGTGATGATCGGCATCCGCGCCGCAATCCCGCTACTGCGCGCCACGCCCGGCTCGCTGTGCCTCACCACGTCCTCCTCGTCCGCGATCTGGGGCACGGCGGGCATCGCCACCTATTCGGCCACCAAGCACGCGGTGAAGGGGTTGACCGAGGCGCTGTCGATCGAGCTCAAACGCTACGGCGTGCGCGCCGCCGATCTTCTGCCCGGCCTGATCGACACGCCACTACTGCCCGACAGCCTGCGCGCCATGGCACCGCCCGAGGGGATGTGGCGGCTCGTCCCCCCGTCCGAAGTCGCGCAGACGGTCTGGGATGCCTATCATTCGGAAAAGCTCCACTGGTATATTCCCGCCGAGCTGCAGGCGTTCGACATCGAGGTCGCGACCAACCCCGAGCGCGTGCGCGAGGAGCGAACCGCGCTCGCCGCCGCGATGGCCGAGTAATCTTGGCCGACGCGCGCGCGGCGCGCCCCGGCCTCGTGCTGGCGATGCTGCTGCTGGTCTCCACCTTCGGCTATCTCGACCGGCAGGTGATCGGCATCCTCGCGCAATCGATCAAGCTCGACCTGCATCTGAGCGACACGCAACTGGGCGCGCTGGGCGGCCTCGCATTCGCGGCGCTTTACGTGGTGTTGGGCATCCCGCTCGCGGCGCTGGCGGACAGAACGAGCCGTAGCTGGGTGATCGCCATCTCGTTTGCACTGTGGAGCGGCTTCTCGGCGCTGTGCGGGCTGGCCACCGGCTTCTGGCAGTTGTTCGCGTTCCGGCTGGGCGTCGGCGTCGGCGAGGCGGGCGGGACCGCGCCGTCCTATGCGCTGATCGCGGAGTATTTCCCGCAAAGCCGCCTCGCGCGCGCGATCGCGATTTATGGGCTGGGCATCCCTGTCGGGCTTGCGAGCGGTGCGTTGCTCGGCGGGTACATCGCGCAGGCGGTGCGCTGGCAGACCGCGTTCCTCGTGGCGGGGATCGCGGGACTGCTCCTCGCGCCGATCTTCAAACTGTGCGTGCGCGATCTGCCGCGCCCGAACCGGCAGCGCGAGGCGCGCGTGCCGATTGCGCAGGTGTTCGCCCTCCTGCTGCCCAAGCCGAGCTTCTGGCTGATGTCGATCGCCGCCGGGTTGAGTTCCATGATCGGCTATGGGCTGGGCTTCTGGGTGCCATCGGTGCTGATCCGCTCGTTCCACTTCAGCTTGGTTGAGACCGCGCAATTCGGCGGATCGCTGATCCTGATCGGTGGCAGCGCGGGCGTGCTCGGCGGCGGCTGGCTCGCGGCGCGGCTCGGCGGGCGCGACCGTGGGATGTACGCGAAGCTCCCCGCCTTTGCGTGGCTGGCGAGCGCACCGCTGTATGCCGCCGCGCTGCTGGCGCACTCGCCCGCCGCGTCCTGGGCGTTCTTCCTGCTCCCCAATGCGCTCAACATCCTGTGGTTCGCGCCGGTGACGACTGCGGTGCAAAACCTCGTGCCGCCGCCCATGCGCGCGACCGCTTCGGCATGTTTTCTGCTCGTCACCAACGTGATCGGGCTGGGGCTGGGGACGCTCATCCTGGGTGCGTTATCCGACGCGTTGACGCCACGCTTGGGCGTGGAGGCGCTGCGCTACAGCTCGGTCGCGATCCTGGCTTTCTATTTCGTCGCGGCGGCGCTGATCCTGTTCGCGGTTCGCCCGCTCCGGCGGGACTGGGTGGAAAACACCGCCGCGATAGCCGCCTGACCTTCAGAAGGGATAGCCATGTCGATCCTCCAGGACGCTTCCAGTCGCCCCGCATCCGACACGCGCGACGCCGCCGCGATCGTCGACCTGCGTCGCGCCTTCGACGCGCAACGCCGCGCCTTCGCCGCCGACCGCGCGCCGAGCCTTGCCGAGCGCCGGGCGCGCGTCGGCAAGCTCATCCCCATGCTGCTTGCCAACCGCGACCGCATCGCCGCCGCACTCGCGCAGGATTTCGGCGCGCACCCCAGGGGCGCGTCCGATCTGATTGAGGTGCTGGGCGTCGTGGGCCGCGCGCAATATGTGCTCGCGCGTCTGGAAGAATGGATGGCCCCAAGCCCGCGCGACGTCGATGCAGGGCTGTTCGGCTCCAGCCATGCCTATGTGCAGCTCCAGCCCAAGGGCGTGATCGGCAACATGGTGCCGTGGAACTTCCCGTTCGATCTCTCGGTCGGCCCGATGATCGAGATGCTCGCGGCGGGCAACCGCGTGATCGTCAAACCGTCCGAATATGCGCCTGCGTGCGCCGAATTGTTGCGCGCG
>JBBQJX010000163.1:0-5073 GCA_038326295.1 Sphingomonadales bacterium | reverse complement strand
AACGCCGCGTGGGAGCGTGGGAGGGGCAAGTATCTGACCTTCCTCTCGTCGGACGATCTGCTCGTTCCACAGGCGATCGAGAAGCTGGTTGCGCTGCTGGAGAGCGATCCCGGCATCGCCTGCGCCTATCCCGATTGCGATCTGATCGACGGGCGCGGCCGCGTGCTCGCGCGCGGTGTGTGCGGTCCGTTCGATCTGGAGCGGCTGGTGATCGATCAGATCAACCCGCTCGGCCCGGGGCAGGTGTTCCGCGCGGACGCATTCCGTGCCATCGGCGGCTGGCGGACCGACGTGGTGCTGGGGGTGGACCGCGACTTCTGGATGCGCATGGCCCGCGTCGGGCACATCCGGTTCCTGCCCGAGCACCTGGCGAGCTTCCGCGTCCACCCGGGATCGATCTCGCGCATGCCATCCACTGCGGTGCGCGCGGACGATCTGCTGACCGTGTTGCGCGATTACTTTGCGGGGCCGGACGTGCCGTCGCATATCCGCGTGCGCGAAACCGAGGCTTATGCGAGCGCGCACCGGGAGATCGCCGGGCGGCTGCTGCGTGCGGGCCGACCGCGCGGAGCGTGGCGGCATCGGCGGCTTGCGCACGCGCTGGTGGCCGCCGCCGTGCCGCGCGCGCCGTCCGACTTGGCGACACCCGTGCGCGCGCGTCTGTCGCTGCCCACCCGGCTGCGCATCCTGCGCGCGGCGCTCCTGGGTTGAGGCGTATCGTCCTTGGCGCGCATGCGCTCCACAGCGGTGGCGGCGCGGTGCTGCTGCGCGCGCTGCTCCCCGCACTCGCCCCGCATCTGCGCCACGCCTTCGTCGATACGCGCTTTCTGGAGGAGGCACGCGCGCTCGCGCCCGGGGTCGCGCTGACCGCAGTCGCGCCGAGCATCGCGGCGCGGCTGCTGGCGCTGCGTGCGCTGGCGACCGCAGGGCAGGCGGGGGACCGGCTGTTCGCGTTTAACAACGCGCCGCCACTCGCGCGCTCCCCGGCGCGCACGATCCTGTATCTGCGCTCGGCCTTCCTCGTGCCCGGCCGTCCGCGCGCGTCGTGGAGTGCGCGCGACCATGTACGGCTCGCGCTCGAACGGCTGACGCTGCGGCTGGGGCGGCCAAATATCGACGAATACTGGACGCAGACCGCGCATATGGCGCGTGCGCTGACGCTCGTGGCGGGCGGACGTCCGGTGCGCGTGATGCCGCTGTTCGATTTGCCCCTGCCCACTTTTGCAGGCCAGCAAACCGACACGCGCGATACGGTCTTCTTCTACCCGGCAGGCGGCTGGGCGTATAAACACCACGCCGATCTGTACCGCGCGTGGGCGCTGCTGGCAGATGCGGGCGTGCGGCCCCGGCTCGAGGTGACGCTGGAGCGCTCGGTCCACGTCCGGTACCTGCACGCGGCGGGGCTGGGCGAGGGAGACGGGCCGGACATCGTCAATCTGGGCTCGATGGATCGGCCGCAGACGCTGGCGAAGCTGGGGCAGGCGGACGCGCTGATTTTTCCTTCGGCCACCGAGTCCTTTGGTATCCCGCTGATCGAGGCGGCTGCGCTCGGCAAGCCGATCCTCGCGCCCGAGCGCAGCTATGTGCGCGACGTGTGCGTCCCCGCGCAGACGTTCGATCCCGCCGCTCCGCATTCGATCGCGGACGCGGTGCTGCGCCATCTTGGCCGCGCGCGCGTACCGCAAAGTCCGCTTGACCCCGAGGCGCTGGTTCAGGCGATCCTCGCGTGAGGCTGCTGGTGCTGGGCGCATCGGGGATGCTCGGCCACATGGTGTTGCGCGTATTTACGCAGACGCCGGGGTGCGAAGCGCTGGGCACCGTGCGCGACGCCGCCGCGCTCGCCCGGTTGCCCGCAGGCTTGCGCGACCACGCGTGGATCGCAGGCGATCTGACGCGCGAGGGGGTACTGGAAGCCGCGCTGGACCGCGCCCGGCCCACGCTCATTCTGAATGCAACGGGGGTGCTGAACCGGGGCACCGCCCCGCCCGAAACCGCCATCGCGGTCAACGCCCTGCTGCCGCATCGGCTCACGCGGCTCGCGGCGGCGCGTGGCGCGCGGCTGGTGCATGTGTCGACCGATTGCGTCTTCGCGGGGACGTGCGGGGGCTATCGCGAGGAAGACTCGCCCGACGCGACCGACATCTACGGACGCACCAAAGCAATGGGCGAACTCCCCGCCCCCGCGCTCACGCTGCGTGCCTCGCTGATCGGCCCCGAACTGGGCCCCGGCCACGGCCTGCTCGCCTGGTTCCTTGCCCAATCCGGCCCAATCCCCGGCTATACGCGTGCGATCTTCTCGGGCCTGCCCACGATCGTCTTCGCCGAATTCTTGCGCGATCATGTTGTCCCGCGTCCCGATCTCGCCGGTCTCTACCATCTGTCCGCTGCGCCCATCGCCAAGCACCATCTGCTGCGGCTGATGGCCAGCGCGTGGCCGCGCGACATCGGGATCGTCCCCACCGATCGCCCCGTCATCGACCGTTCGCTCGACTCGTCGCGGCTGCGCGCGCAAACCGGCTGGATGCCGCCCGCCTGGCCCGACCTGATCGCGCACATGCGCGCCGCCGCATGAGCGTGCCCCGCTTCGATGGTGGCGTGCTGCTGATCACCGGCGGCACGGGCAGCTTCGGCCAGGCGGTGCTCGCGCGCTTTCTCGACAGCGGGCTGGACGAGGTCCGCATCCTCAGCCGCGACGAAGCCAAGCAGGAGGCGCTGCGCCACGCGCATCGCCACCCCCGCCTGTCTTTCCGCATCGGCGACGTGCGCGATCCGGCCGCCGTGCGCGAGGCGATGCAGGGGGTGCGGCTGGTGTTCCATGCGGCTGCGCTGAAGCAGGTGCCTTCGTGCGAATTTCACCCGCTCGAAGCCGTGGCCACCAACGTGCACGGCACCGCCAACGTCCTGCAGGCCGCGCTCGATCAGGGGGTCGAGCGCGCGATCCTGCTCTCGACCGACAAGGCGGTCGCCCCCGTGAACGCGATGGGGATGACCAAAGCCTTGGCCGAGAAGGCGATGATCGCCAAGGCGCGTCTCGCCCCGCCGGGCGCCTGCGTGCTGACCGCGACGCGCTATGGCAATGTGCTCGCCAGCAGGGGTTCGGTGGTGCCGTTGTTCCTTTCGCAGATCGCGGCGGGGCGCCCGATGACAGTGACCGATCCCGCGATGACGAGGTTCCTGATGAGCCTCGACGAATCGGTCGATCTGGTCTGCCACGCCTTCGCCCATGCGCAGCCCGGCGACATTTTCGTCCAGCGCGCGCCCGCCGCCACGGTGGGCGATCTGGCGGCGGCGCTTTCGGCGATGTTCGGCGATCACCCGATGGTCACGATCGGCACGCGTCACGGCGAGAAGCAGCACGAGACGCTGGTGAGCCGCGAGGAAATGGCGCGCGCGCAGGATCTCGGCCGATACCTGCGCATCCCCGCCGACGCGCGCGATCTCGATTACGGCCGCTATCTGGGCGAGGGCGCACCGGGGATTGCGGCGGCAGCGGACTATACCTCGCAGACGACCGAGCGGCTCGGCGTGCCCGCGCTGCGCGCGCTGCTCGGCACGCTGCCCGAGGTGCAGGCCGCGCTCGCGCGATGAGCGGGGTGCCGGGCCACGGGGCAGCCAAGGCGTGGCGCTATCTGTGGCTCTACGGCCCCGCGCGCACGCTCGGCAAAATCCGCGCGCGCCGGGCGCTGGCAGGGGAGGGCGCGGCTCCGGTCGATCGCACGCCGCGCCCCGGCCAGCATGTGGGCATGATTGGCTGTGGCAACTTCGCATTCGCCACGATCGCCCATTACCTCCCCCGGGGTTCGATCTGCGGCGCGATGGACATCGTTCCGGGCCGCGCCGCCGCGCTGGCGCGCGCGCACGGTGCAGCCTATTCCACCGGCGACGCGGCGCGGCTGCTCGCCGATCCCGCGATCACGCTGGTGTACATCGCGTCCAACCACGCAAGCCACGCCGATTATGCCGCCCGCGCGCTCGCGGCGGGCAAGTCGGTGCACATCGAAAAGCCGCACGCGACCGATATGGCGGGCCTCGATGCGATCTGTGCGGCGATGGCGAACAATCCGCGCGGCGCGGTCGGCCTGGGCTTCAACCGCCCGCTTTCGCCGCAAGGTCGCCGGGTGGCCGTCGCGCTTGCGGCCGACAGCGGGCCGACGATGCTGAACTGGTTTATCGCGGGCCATGCCATCGCCGACGACCACTGGTACAACGCGCCCGGCGAGGGGGGGCGCGTGCTCGGCAATCTGTGCCACTGGATCGACATGAGCCGCGCGCTGATCGCCCCCGAGCAGCGCTATCCGATCATGGTAACGCCGTTGCCCTGCGCTCCCGACAGCGGCAACCTTGGCGTGGCACTCGGCTTCGGCGATGGCAGCCAGGCGATGATCGCCTTTTCCGCCAAGGCCGAGCCGTTCGAGGGGGTGCGCGAGCGGCTGCATGCGCATCGCGGCGCAACGCTGATCGATCTCGTGGATTTCCACCGGCTCACCGTGACGCGCGGCGCGCACACTCGCACTTGGGCACCGCTCTGGCGCGACCACGGCCACCGCGCTGCGATCCTCGCCAGCTACACCGCCGCGCAGACCGGCGCGGGCCTGCCGATCGCCGAAGTCCGCCAGCGCGGCGAGCTGATCCTCGCCGCTGCGCGCGCGGTCGAGACCGGCCTCGTACAGACGGTCCGCGCATGAAGCGTCTGCTCGCCTCGCTGCGCACCGGTGAGGTCGCCTTTGCCGACGGCCCCGCGCCGCGTGCTCCCGAGGGCGGGGTGCTGATCCGGGTCACCCGCAGTCTCGTCTCGGCGGGGACGGAGCGGATGATGGTCGATTTCGGCCGCGCCTCGCTGCTCGCCAAGGCGCGCGCGCAGCCGGACAAGGTGGCGCAGACGCTCGCCAAGTTGCGCACCGATGGCATGGCGGCAACGCTGGACGCGGTTCGCGCCAAACTCTCCGCCCCGGTGCCGCTCGGCTACAGCGCGGTCGGCCGGGTGATCGAGGTGGGCGTGGGCGCGGGCGATCTTTCGGTCGGCGACCGGGTGGTCACCAACCAGCCGCACGCCGAATTCGCTGCCGCGATGCG
>JBBQJX010000162.1:0-5090 GCA_038326295.1 Sphingomonadales bacterium | reverse complement strand
AGGTGTTCACCCGCCAAATTTTCTGGCGCACGCCGATCGTCGCCTGATCGGTGTGCGGCGGCTTGGTGTCGTTGCGCGTCACCCGCAGTTCGCCGTTGGTTCCGAAGCTCGACGCGGCGAGCGCGAGCAGGCCTTCGCGGGTCAGATATTTGGGGTCGAACAGGGCGGTCGGCTGCCCGTTGCGCGGCAAGCCATCCTTCGAGAACGCGAAGGTGCTCACGATCTGATTACGGAAAAGCTGCTCCTCGGCGGCGTTGCGGAACAGTGTGCGGTCATAGTAGCGGCCCCAGCCGCCGAAGACGACTGTGTGCTGATCGCCGTGAAGATCATAACTGAAGCCAACGCGCGGTGCGAAGGCTTCGTAGAAGGGCTTACGATTGTTGCCGGTTGAAATATAATCGTTCGGATTGAAGAAGTTCCCCGGCTGGGCGGCCAATGTCGTACCTAGAGCTTGCAGAGCTGCCACAGCGTTGGCGGGCGTGACGAAGCTATTGTTGTTGGCGTTGGTTTCAACGTCCCAACGAATCCCGAGATTCAGCGTCAAGTGACGATTGACGGCCCAATCGTCTTGAAGGAACACCCCGACCTGGACTTCCTTCTCTTTCACCGTCGGATCGCCTGTCCCGAGCTTGGCCTCGAACGGCTGTGTGAAATCTTCTTTCTGAGTGAGATCGGTGTTGTAATTATAGATCGGTGTGGCGTTGATTTGATCGAATACATTGTAATCCTGAAGCGAAACCTTCAGTCCACCCTTGAAGATGTGATTGCCGTGGAAGTCGACGTTCCGGATTGTCAGGTTATCGCGAAACGTAAGGCCTTTCTGCTTGACTTGCTGCGAATCGGTTGCACTGCCGATGATGATGCTGCCGAAGAAGTTTTGGCCGATCACCCCGGCGGCATTCGGACCCGTCGTCAACGTGCTGTCGAGATAATCGACAGTCAGTTCGTTAAACAGCCTGCCCGCCGTGTGCTGCCACTTGAGGTTTCCCGTATAAATATCGTTCTTGATATTGTCCGCAGCCTCAAACGCCCTGTTCGCGCCGAAGTTTGTGATGTGCGTTTCATTCCGCAGCGAGCCTGAAAGTTCGATCGTGTTCTGTTCGTCGGGTTGCCATTGAATCTTGGCAAACCCCAGATGCTCGCGGAAAGGCGCGCTAAAGGTACCAAGATACCTGCTAAAGCGCGCGGTCGTATCTGGGTTCACGTTGCCAAATGTAACGACATTCGATTGATCGATGAAGTTCCCCTCATAGCTCACGAAGAAATTGAGTTTGTCCTGGATGATAGGGCCGCCCAGCGACGCGCCGAATTGCTTTTGTTCAAAAGGCGGCTTTGGCCTTTTTTCCCTTTTTGCAATTGCCTCTTCTGAGCGTAGCGCGTCGCTCGAATAATCGATGAAGGCTCCCCCGTGGAACTGGTTGCCACCGCTCTTGGTGACGGCTGTAATGACCGCGGTACCCGCATCCTCATACTCGGCCTTGAACTGGCCGCTCAGGACGCGGAACTCCTGGACGGCGGTCTGCGGGAACGGGTTGCCGGGGCTCGAATCTTGGCCAACGATGCCGCCCTGCTGAATATTCGATTTGAGGCTCACTCCGTCGATGAAGACGTTGGTCTGCGGGCTCCCCAGATTTTCGCCGTTCGGGTCTTGGCTGACGCCGCCGCTGGAAAAGGTAGAGCGATTGTTCTGGGAATTGAGGTTCGCCTTGATGCCGGGTGCGAGAGCGGAGAAATTGAGGAAGTTGCGACTGTTCTGCGGCAGATTCTCGATCTGGCGCGCCGTTACGTTGGTGGCAACCTCTGAGGTCTTGACCTCCACCGTGCGCCGCCCGCCCGTGACCACAACCTCGGCCGGCCCCGCGAGCGCGACATCGATATCGGCGGTCTGACCGATGAGGACGATGACGTCGCGCGTCACCGCCGCGCCGCCTGCGGGCGTGTAGGTGATCGTGTAGCGGCCGGGCCTCAGCCCGCTCAGCGCGTAGCCGCCGTCCGCACCCACGGTCGCGCGTGTGACGAAGCCGGTCGCAACGTCGCGGGCAACCACGGTGGTGCCCGGCGCGGGCGCGGTGCCGTCGCTCGTCACCGTGCCGCGCACCGTGGCGGTCGAGAGCTGCGCGAACGCGGGCACCGCGCCCAGCATCGCGGTCGCGAGCAGCGCAATGCGCGCCGCCTCGAACATTTTGCGGTTGGTCATTGCCTCACCCTTTCTTGCTTGGTTCTTGTGTGTCGCGCGTTCGCCAGCCCGGTGCTGGCGCGGATCACGAGTTCGGGATGCAGTGTCTGGTGCTGCGGCCCCGGCTCTCCGGCGATCGCCTGAAGCAGCCGCTCCATCGCCCGTCCGCCCAGATCGGCGATATCGACGCGCATCGTCGTCAGCGCGGGCGTGATGTAGCGCGCGGCGGGGATATCATCGAAGCCCGCGACCGCGATCCGGTCCGGTACCCCGATGCCCGCATCGCGCAACGCGAGCAGGCACCCGATCGCCATGTTGTCGTTGGCGGCGAACACCGCGTCGGCGAGCGCGGGCTCGGCGGCGAGGTGGCGACCGACCGCTGTCCCCGCCGCCTCGTCGAAGTCCCCGTCGAACACGCGCGCGGCCTCGGAGACGCCAGCCTCGGCGACGGCAGCGAGGAACCCGTCGCGCCGGGCGACCGCCTCCCGGTTCACCATCGGCCCCGCGATGTGCGCGATGCGGCGGCGGCCGGTCTCGACGAGGTACCGGACCATCGCGGTGGCGGCGGCACGGTTCTCGACATCGAGGCTCGGATGCACAGCGATCGCGGGGGCGTTGACGAGCACGACGGGCAGCCCGCGCGGCAGACTGGCGGCGAGCGCATCGGCGGCGAGATCAGGAGCCATGATGACGAGCCCGTCCACGCGGCCCCGCATCGCGCCAAGCGCAACCGCAGCCTGCGCCGGATCGGCGTGCATGTTGGAAAGCAGCAGCTGGAAGCCGCGGGCACGGGCGGCCGCCACCATGCCGCGCACGAGTTCGGAAAAATATTCGCCGTGAAGATCGGGCAGCACCACGCCGATCGCGTGCGCACGCGCCGTGCTGAGGCTGCGCGCACCCGCATGCGGGACGTACGCGAGCTCGCGCGCCGCATCGAGGATGCGCGTCCGGGTGGCGGGCAGCACCGAGCTGTGCCCGTTCAGCGCGCGCGACGCGGACGCGACCGAAACCGAGGCCGCGCGTGCGACATCCCTGATCGTGGCGTGCGCCAACCAACCTCCTCCAACCACGCGACGGCGTCTTTGCGCCCTGTTCGATGCGGTGCGATTTTCTCGCACCTGCACATCAGGTTAATGGTGTAACCGGTTCCACGGAGTGCTACCAGAGGGAAAATCGAAACGGCTGTCACCGGCTTGCAGGCTGTGTCGAATACGCAACGGGGGACGGGAGACGGCATGAAACAGTTTACCACCACGCGGCGCGGCGCGCTGATCGCGGCCTCGACGATGCTTGCGTGGGCGTACCATCCGGCGCGCGCGCTGCTGCGGATGGGGGAGGACGCGCCGCGACCGGCGATCGACGCGCTGATCGCGCGCATGAGCGTGGACGAAAAGGCGGGGCAGCTGACGCTCATGCCCGCCGCGTGGGGCGGATCGGCGGCGAGCGCGCTCAACCCGCCCAACGCTGGAGGCAGCTTCGATGCACAGCTTGCCGAGGTACGCGCCGGGCAGCTGACGGGCGTATTCAATGGCAATGGCGCGCAGATGGCCCAACGGATGCAGACCGTGGCGGTCCACGAATCGCGGCTGCGCGTGCCGCTGCTGTTCGCCGCCGACATCATCCACGGCCATCGCACCATCTTCCCCGTTCCTCTCGCGGAAGCCGCGAGCTTCGATCCCGCGCTGGCGACACGCACCGCGCGCGCCGCCGCGACCGAGGCTGCGGCGGCCGGCATCGACTGGACCTTTGCGCCGATGGTGGACATCGCGCGCGACCAGCGCTGGGGACGCGGCGTCGAGGGCGCGGGCGAGGATGTCTATCTGGGGCGGCTGCTGGCAGCCGCGCGCGTGCGGGGATTCCAGGGCCGGTCGTTGGCGGACGATGATGCGCTGCTCGCCTGTGCCAAGCATTTCGCCGCCTACGGTGCGGCCGAGGGCGGGCTCGATTACAACAGCGTCGATGTGTCCGAGCGCACGCTGCGCGATATCTATTTCCCGCCGTTCGAGGCGGCGCTGGGCGCGGGCGTGGGATCGGTGATGGCCTCGTTCAACGAGATATCGGGCGTACCCTCCACCGGTAACCGCTGGCTGATGACGAAGGTGCTGCGCGGCGAGTGGGGCTTCGCTGGGCTGACGCTTTCGGACTATACCGGGGACGAGGAGATGATCGCGCACGGCTTCGCCGCCGATGCGCGCGCCGCAACCAGGATCGCCTTCCTTGCGGGGGTGGATATGAGCATGGCGAGCGGGTTCTACCGCGATCATTTGCCTGCCCTGGTCGCGTCGGGCGAGGTGCCGGTGGCGCGGCTGGATCAGGCGGTGCGCCGCGTGCTTGCGGCCAAGACGCACCTCGGCCTGTTCGACGATCCGTTCCGACGCATCGATATGGTCCGCGAACGCGCGCGCTCGCGTACCCCGGCTGCGTTGGCGCTGGCGCGCGAGGCCGCGCGGCGATCGGTGGTGATGCTGAAGAACGAGGGCGAGCTGCTGCCGCTGCGCCCTTCGGGCCAGAAGATCGCGCTGATCGGGCCGTTCGCTGCCGGAGCGCATGATCTGATCGGCCCGTGGAACGTTTATGGCGACGATGCCCAGGCGGTCGATCTGGCGGCGGGGCTGCGCGCGGCGATGGCCGATCCGGCGGCGCTGAGCGTGACCCAGGGCTCGGACGTCCTCACCCCTTTGCCCGGCGGCATCGAGGCGGCGCTGGTGGCGGCGCGCGCGGCGGACGTGGCGCTGCTCGCGGTCGGCGAAACGCAGCAGATGTCGGGCGAGGCGCAGTCGCGTACCTAGATCGCACTCCCCACGGCCCAGCAGGCGCTGGTCGAGGCTGTGGCGGCAACCGGCAAGCCGATCGTCATCCTCCTGAAGAATGGCCGTGCGCTGGCGCTCGATGGCGCGGTGCTCGCCGCGCCTGC
>JBBQJX010000161.1:0-5116 GCA_038326295.1 Sphingomonadales bacterium | reverse complement strand
ACGATCCGCCGGGCGTGCGGCTGGCGGTGTGGCCTGCGGACCTCTACCGGCTCGACACGCCCGACGAGACGCGCGCGCTCGCACTCGAAGAGGGGGGGCATGCGCTGACGATCATCGAATGGCCCGAACGGCTGGGGGACGCGCTCGATCGCCGGGCGCTGTGCGTGCGCATCGAGGGGGCAGGGGAGGCGGAGCGTCGCTTGACAGCCCGCGTGCCCCCGGCTTGGGAGGGGCGATGGCCACCCCGATGATCCCGCCCGAGGGCGCGGCCGCGTTCCTTCAAGCGCATGGATGGGCGGGGGGTCGCATCGATCCGCTCGCGGGGGATGCCTCGTTCCGGCGGTATTTCCGGGTGACGCAGGGCGAGCGTAGCGCGGTTCTGATGGACGCGCCGCCGCCGCACGAGGATGCGCGGCCGTTCCTGCGGATCGCCGATCATCTGCGAGGGTTGGGGCTGTCCGCGCCCGGCGTGCTGGCGGCCGAGCCCGAGGCGGGGCTGGTACTGCTCGAGGATTTCGGCGACGCGCGGATGACGCCGTTGCTGGCGACGCGGCCCGATCTCGAAACGCCGCTGTACGAGGCCGCGATCGATCTGCTCGCCGAAGTGCAGCGACATCCCGCGCCGCCGGGCTTGCGCGATTACGATCTGAACGAACTGCGCCGCGAGGTGCTGCTGTTCGCCGACTGGTACTGCCCCGCGATCGGCCTGAACGTCGATCCGGGCGGGTTCCTTGATGCCTGGAACGGCGTGTTTGCCTATGCGCTCGGGTTGCCGCGCGTGCTGGTGCTGCGCGATTACCATGCGGACAATCTGATGTGGCTTGCGGAGCGGACGGACATCCACGCGCTCGGCCTGCTCGATTTCCAGGATGCGCTCGTGGGCCTGCCCGCCTACGATCTCGTGAGCTTGCTCCAGGATGCGCGCCGCGACGTGTCGCCGGCGCTGGAGGCGGCGATGATCGCGCGCTTCATGGCCGCCGTGCCGCCGCGCGATCCGGCGCGCTTTGCGGCGAGCTATCAGGTGCTGGGCGCGCAGCGGAATACCAAGATCCTCGGCATCTTCACGCGCCTTTGGAAACGCGACGGCAAGCCAGCCTATCGCGCACTGATGCCGCGCGTCTGGGGGCATCTGGAGCGCGATCTGGCGCATCCCGCGCTGCTGCCGGTGGCGCGCTGGTTCGAGGCGAACGTGCCTGCGGAGGCGCGCGCGGGCGCGTGGCCGGAAACGGGGGTATGATCCCGCGCGCGGCGATGGTTCTTGCCGCGGGGCTGGGCAAGCGGATGCGGCCGCTGACCGCGACGCGGCCCAAGCCGTTGGTGGAGGTGGCGGGGGCGACGTTGCTCGATCATGCACTGGCCCGGCTGGCGGCCGAGGGGGTGGCCGAGGCGGTGGTCAACGTGCATTACATGGCCGACCGGATCGAGGCGCATCTGGCGGCGCGCGCGCCGGGGCTGACGGTGCATATCTCCGACGAGCGCGCGGCGCTTCTGGAAACCGGTGGTGGGGTGGCGAAGGCGCTGCCGCTGATCGCCGCCGATCCGTTCATCGTGGTCAACAGCGACAATTTCTGGATCGACGGCGCGGTGCCGACGCTCGCCACGCTGGCAGCGGCGTGGGATCCCCGGCGCATGGACGCGCTGCTGCTGCTCGTGCCGCTGGCGCGCGCGAACGGGTATGAGGGGCAGGGCGATTTCCACATGGACGCGGGCGGGGCGCTGCGGCGGCGCGTGGGGATGCGCATGGCGCCCTATGTGTTTTCGGGCGTGCAGATCCTGTCCAAGCGGCTGTTCGCCGGCGTGCCGGTCGAGCCGTTCAGTCTGAACCGGCTTTACGACCGCGCGCTGGCACAGGGTCGCCTCCACGGTGTCGCGCATGGCGGGCTGTGGTTCCATGTGGGCACGCCGCAGGCCATCGCCGAGACCGAGGCGGTGCTTGCGCACGCCTGAGGCGCGCGGTCCGCGCGTTGCGACCATTCCCTTGCACGCCGACTTTGCGGGGACACTGGCGCGGCGGCTGCTGGCGGTCACCCCCGATCCGCTTGCGCTGGCGCGCACGCTGCTGCTGCTGCCCAACCGCCGCGCGGCGCGTGCGCTGACGGCGGCGTTCGTCGCGGCGAGTGGCGGCCGGGGCCTGCTGCTGCCGCGCATGATCGCGGTCAGCGATCTGGAGGATGCGGACGCGGCGCTCGGCGACGGGCTGGACGATGCGATCCCGCCCGCGATTGCGGGGACCGAGCGGCGGTTCCGGCTCGCGGGCATATTGGTCAATGCGGGTCAGCGCCCCGCCGCCGCGCTGCACGACGCGGCGGGGCTCGCGCGTGCGCTGGATACGCTGCACGTGGAGGGGCGCACCGCCGCCGATCTGGCGGTGATCGATACGAGCGGGCTGGCGCATCATTGGGCCAAGACGGTGGCGCGGCTGGAGGTGCTGCTGCGCGCGTGGCCCGAATTGCTGGACGC
This sequence comes from Sphingomonadales bacterium, assembly GCA_038326295.1. Taxonomy (GTDB): domain Bacteria; phylum Pseudomonadota; class Alphaproteobacteria; order Sphingomonadales; family Sphingomonadaceae; genus JAVVHE01. The sequence goes on along the minus strand of JBBQJX010000161.1, from coordinate 2,656 downwards.
GCGCGGGCTGATCGATCCGGCGCGGCGGCGGGTGCTGCTCGCGCAAGCGGCGGCGGCGCGCTGGGCGCAGGACGGGAGCGAGACGCCGGTAATCGCTGCGGGCATCGCCAACGCGCCGCCGTTCGTGGCGGCGCTGCTGCGTGCCGTGGCGCGTCTGGAACGCGGCCAGGTGGTGCTCCCCGGCCTCGATCTGGCGATGGGGGAGGAGGCCTGGGGCGCGATCGATCCGTCGGACGCATCGCTGGCGGCGCATCCGCAGGCGGCGCTGAAGCTGCTGCTCGACCGGATCGGCGTGGCGCGCGCCGAGGTGGACTGCTGGGACGATTCACCCGCGCCGCACGGAGCGCGTGTGGCGGCAGCGGCGCGCGCGCTCGATCCGGCCGCGTTCACGCCCGCGTGGGAGGCCGGGGGTGGCGCGGCGCTGGCCGATGTGGCGCTGATCGAGGCGGCAAACCCCACCGAGGAAGCCCAAGCCATCGCGCTGGCGATGCGCGGCGCGCTGGAGGTGCCGGGGCGCACCTCGGCGCTGGTGACGCCCGACCGTGGGCTGGCGGCGCGGGTGCGCGCGCATCTGGCGCGATGGGGCGTGGACGTGGACGACAGCGCAGGCGAGCCGCTGGGCCAGACCCCGCCGGGCGTGTTTCTGCGCCTGCTGGCGGATGCGGCGGCGGGAGGGTTCGGCGTGGTGCCAGTGCTGGCGCTGCTGAAGCACCCGTTTGCGGGGGCGGCGGACAGGCTGGCGCATCTGGACGCGGTAAGGGCGCTCGACCTGGAGCTGCGCGAACCCCCGCCGCCCGCGCCGGGGCTGGCGAGCGTGGGGCGGCGCGTGCGGGTGGACGATGGCGCGTGGTGGGCGGGGATCACCGCCGCGCTGGCACCGCTGGGGGGCGAGCGGCCGCTGCCCGAGCATATCGCCGCGCTGACTGCGGCGGCCACCGCACTCGGCGGGGACCGGCCGTGGACGGGTCCCGACGGGCGCGCGCTCAGCGAGGCGATCGATCTGCTGGGCGAGCAGGGCCTGCATCTGCCGCCGATGGCGATGGACGAGGCGGCGGCGATCCTCGCGGCCATGCTCGGCGAGGTGCCGGTACGTGCGGTCTGGGGCGGGCATCCCCGGCTGGCGATCCTCGGCCTGCTCGAAGCGCGGCTCCAGCGCGCCGATCTGACGATCCTGGGCGGCCTGAACGAGGGCGTCTGGCCCGCCGCGCCCGCCCCCGATCCGTGGCTGCCGCCGCTCGCGCGCGGGCAGCTTGGGCTGCCGCCGCTGGAGGCGCGCATCGGGCTCGCGGCGCATGATTTCCTGGCGGCGCTGGGCGGGCCCGAGGTGCTGCTGACGCGCGCGCGCCGCGATGCGACCGCACCGACCTCGCCGTCGCGTTTCCTGCTGCGGCTGCAGGCGCTGCATCCGCTGCGCGCGGCGGACGATCTGCTGGCGTGGGCGCGGGGCCTGGACGCGGCCGAAGGACCGCCCCGGCCCGCCACGCGTCCGCAGCCCGCGCCGCGCGCCGATCTGCGTCCGCGCGCGATCCGGGTGACGCAGGTGGATACGCTGAACGCCGATCCGTTCGCCTATTACGCTTCGGCGTTGCTCCGGCTGCGTCGCCTCGATGCGCCCGCCGCCGATCTCTCGGCCGCCGCGCGCGGCACGTTCTTGCACAGGGTGCTGGAACGCTGGGCGCACGCGCATCCGGACGAACCCGGGCGGCTGCCCGCATTCGCAGATGCGATGTTCGTGCGCGAATATCGCGATGCGCCGCGCCTGCTGGCGCTGTGGCGGCCGCGTCTGGTGCGCGCGGCCGGGTGGGCGGCCGAGCTGCTGGCGGAGCGGCAGGCGGCGGGGTGGCGCGTGCTCGCGGCGGAGGTGAAGGGGGAGATGGCGCTACCCGGCGGCGTGACGCTGACGGGCAAGTTCGACCGGATCGACGTGGGCGAGGGCGGGGCGCTGGCGATCGTCGATTACAAGTCGGGCCAGCCGCCGTCGAACCCGCAGTTGCGTGGCGGTTATGCGACGCAGCTGGGGCTGCTGGCGACGATGGCGGAGGCGGGGGTGTTCGAGGGAGTAAACGCGGGCACGGTGACCGAACTTGCCTATTGGCGGCTGGGCGGCGGCGCGCGCGAGCCGGGCAAGCCCAAGAACGCGTTCATCCCCAAGGACAAGGATCGGCCCTGGGCGCAGGACGGCGATGCGGGGATGATCGCGTTCTGCTGGGCGCAGCTCGATCGCGCGATCGATACCTATCTGCTCGCGGACGCGCCGTTCATGGCCAAGCTGCACCCCGAGTTTGCGACGGGCAAGGATTTCGACCAGCTCGCGCGTGTAGACGAATGGCAGGGCCGCTGATGGCGCTCGCCGCCCTCCCCCCGCTCCGCCCCGCGCAGGCGGCCGGGGCCGATCCGGGCGCGCATGCGTGGGTGTCGGCGAGCGCGGGCGCGGGCAAGACGCAGCTGCTCGCCGCGCGCGTGCTGCGGTTGTTGCTCGATGGGGCCGCGCCCGAGCGGCTGCTGGCGCTCACCTTCACCAAGGCGGCGGCGGCCGAGATGCAGGCGCGTGTGCTGGGGCGGCTGGCATATTGGGCGGGAGCTTCGCCGGGGGAGATTGCGGCGGACCTGCGCGCGCTCGGCCTTACCCCCTCCGTCGGCTTCGCCGCCACCTCCC
>JBBQJX010000160.1:0-5117 GCA_038326295.1 Sphingomonadales bacterium | reverse complement strand
CGCGCGGTGGCGCGGCTGCCGAGGTTCACCAGCCGCCCGCCGCCGTTTGCCTGAAAGTGCAGGATCGCCAGACGGCAAAGATCGGCGGCGGCGAAAAGGTTGATCTGCATCGTCCGCGCCCATTGCGCGCGGAAATGCGCGCCGTCCGCGAGCCCAGCGTCGGTGAACACGCCCGCATTGTTGATGAGCACATCGATACGCCCGCCCAGATGCGCGGCCGCGTCCGCCCACAGCGTCTCGGCCGCCATCGGATCGGCGAGATCGGCCGCGATCTGCCCCTCTCCCCCATGCGTGGAATGCCCGACCGCATTGGCGCCCCGGCGTTTGAGCTCGGCTAGGGTGGCAGCGCCGATACCCTTGGACGTGCCGGTGATAAGGATATTGGGCATGAGGGCTCCGTCAATGGTTGGATCGGTCGTCTAAGTGGGTCATACATGTCGCGCAACGGAGGTGATTGTGGAGTTCATCGTCGAGGATGACGAAGCGTTCGAGATCGCCCACCGGCTGGCTGCGACTCGGGGCGTTACGATCGATCAAGTGCTCCTCACGGCGCTTCGCCGTGAGTACGCGCAAATGATGGCCGAACGCGGCGTCCGTCGACGCCGTTTCTGCAACCGGCGTTCTGCTGTCGGCCGATTTACCACATGACCCCAACGCAAGCTGTCGGCTTATTGATCGAAGCGCTCAAAACTCGACTACCCCGAAAACGACTTCGGGCACGCCGCTGGTCGACTCCAGAGATGGCCGCGCTGCAAGCGAGAGAAAGATTTGCACCGCTCCCGCCGTCCGATCAAGCGGAATTGGCCACAGCACTTTTGCAACGCGGATTGGTTCAAGAAGCACAACTGCGTTTTGCCAAGCTCCTGAAGGAGTGTTCGGCAGATACATCGAACAATAAGCGATACATCCGACACTACTCACGTTACTATTTGGCTTTGATCCGGGATGATCGCTCCCAAGCCGCGTACGAGCAATCTGCGGCGCGCGCTTTTGCTATCAAGGGGCTATCGACAACTCTGCCCATGCCCGAGCTACCAGAACGGCACAAGGCCTACACCACGATCGTATCGATGTCCTGAGCACAGACGCCCGCGCGACTAAACCCCCGCCAGCAAGAACGCATTCGCCCCCACGATCGCCACGAACAACACCCACCCCACCACCGTCGCCAGGCGGCTGTTGGCGAATTCGCCCATCAGCCGCCGCGAGCCGGTAAAGCGCATCAGCGGCCACAGCGCGAACGGCAGCTGCAGGCTAAGCGCCACCTGCGTCAGCACCAGCAACCGGCCGACCGAGCCGTCGCCCAGCCACAGCACGCCGATCAGCGCGGGGATAATGGCCAGCGCGCGCGTGATCGCCCGCCTGGCCCACAGCGCCATACGCACATTCAGGAACCCTTCCAAGATCACTTGCCCGGCGATGGTGCCGGTGATCGTGCTGCTCTGCCCCGATGCCAGCAGCGCGACGCCGAACAGGATCGCCGCGAGGCTGGTGCCCGCAAACGGCGCGAGCAGGCGATACGCATCGTCGATCTCGGTCACGATCGTCTGGCGGCTGTGGAAGGCGGCGGCGGCGGTTATCAGAATGGCCGCATTGACCAGCATCGCCCCCGTCAGCGCGATGGCGACATCCCAGGTGGCATAGCGGATCGCGCCGCCGATCGCGCGGTCCCCCTGCGGTGCGCCGCGCGCGCGCACGATGGCGGAGTGGAGATAGATGTTGTGCGGCATGACGGTCGCGCCGACGATGCCGACCGCAAGCAGCAGCGCGCGCGGATCGTCGGCGACGAGCCTGCCCGGCACAAGTCCGCGTGCGATCGCGTTCCAATCGGGCGCAAACAGCAGCAATTCGACGACGAAGGCGGCCGCGATGGTGAGGATGAGGCCGAGCACGACCGCTTCGAGGCGGCGCATTCCGCGTCCCTGCAGCGCCAGCACGAGGAGCGTGTCGAGCCCGGTCAGCAGCACGCCCACCCAGAGCGGCAGGCCGAACAGCAGCCGGAGCGCCAGCGCGGCGCCGAGCACTTCGGCGATATCGCAGGCGATGATCGCGATCTCCGCGCCCACCCAGAGCGCGAAGCCTGCGGGGCGCGAATATTCGGACCGGCAAAGCTGCGCCAGATCGCGCCCGGTGGCGAGGCCCAGGCGCGCCGCACGCGTCTGGACGAACAGCGCGGCGATGCTCGACACCATGACGACGAAGAGCAGCGCGTAACCGAAGCGCGATCCGGCCTCGATATCGGTCGCCCAGTTGCCGGGGTCCATGTACCCGACCGCGACGAGCAGGCCGGGGCCGATGAAGCGCGTCCATTCGACCGGGCGGGCCGGGGGGACGGCCTGGGTAGGGGCGATCGCGTGCGCGGTCATCCGGGCCTGCCAAGCACGGGCGCGAAAGCGCGCACGCCCGCCGCCGCGCCGTCCGGGTGCGCCCAGACCGCCGCGCTGACCGCGAGAAAGTCCGCCCCCGCTTCGACGAGTGGCGCGGCGTTCGCGGGTGTTATGCCACCGATGGCCACACAGGGCAGCACGAACAGCTTCGACCACCATATGAGGATTTCGGGTTCGGGGCGGGGTTCGCTCGGCTTTGTGTCGCTGGCATGGAAGCTCCCGAAGGCGACGTAATCGGCACCCGCCTCCCCTGCCTCCATCGCGAGGTGGCGGCTGGCGTGGCAGGTGATGCCGATCTCGGCGTCGGGGCCGAGCAGCGCGCGTGCATCCGCGACCGAACCGTCGCCTTGGCCCAGATGCACGCCGTCCGCGCCCGCCTGCGCCGCCAGATCGGCACGATCGTTCAGGATCAGGCTGACCTCGCGTGCGCGACACACAGGCACAAGCGCGGCGGCGGCGCGGAGCACCGCATCGTCGTCCGCACCCTTCAATCGCAGCTGGAACGCGGTTGCCAGCCCCGAATCGAGCGCGGCGGCGAGCCCGTCCGCGAAATCACCGGACAGCACCGGGGGCGAGATCAGGTAAAGCGCGCAGGCCAAGCGTGGATCACCGGCCCTGATAAATGCCGACGATGCGGTCCAGCATGTCGAGCGCCTCGGCACGCGGGCGCTGGAAGGTGTTGCGGCCGATGATCGAGCCGTTGCCGCCGCCATCGCGGATATCGCGCGCGTCCTCGAGCACGGCGTCCTCGCCCTTGGCGGCTCCGCCCGAGAATACCACGATGCGGCGGCCCGCGAAGCTCGATTGCACCACATGCGCGACGCGCTTGGCCTGCGTGGACCAGTCCCCGCCTTCGTACGCGGTCTTCGCCTCGTCCTGCGCGATATGATCGGTGGGCAGCTTCACCTTGATGATGTGCGCGCCGATCAGTGCCGCCATGTGCGCGCCATAGGCGCAGACATCGAGCGCGAGTTCGCCCTTCTTGCCGATCTCGCCACCGCGCGGATAGCTCCAGACGACGACTGCGAGGCCGACCGATTTCGCCTCGCTGGCGATCTCGCGGATTTCTTCGACCATTTCGAAGAACGCGTCCGATCCCGGATAGATGGTGAAGCCCATCGCGCACGCGCCCAGCCGCAGCGCATCGTCCACCGTGGCGGTCACCGCCTGGTCCTTGGTGGTGGCCCAGCTGTTCGAACTATTGGCCTTGAGGATCAGCGGGAAACCCGGCGCGACCTCGCTCGCGCATTCGAGCATGCCGAGCGGAGCGGCGAAAGCGGAAAGGCCCGACTCGACCGCGAGTTCGATATGGTAGCGCGGATCGTAGGCGGCGGGGTTGATCGCAAAGCTGCGCGCGGGGCCATGCTCGAACCCCTGATCGACCGGCAGGATGACGAGCTTGCCGGTGCCGCCGAGCCGACCCTGGTTCAGGATCCGCGCGAGGCTGGCGCGCGTGCCGGGATTGTCGCTGGCGTACCAGCTGAGGATTTCGCGGACTTGGGGGGTGGTGGTCATACGCGGGGCCTGCCGTGCTCGTGGATTTCGCGTGCTGGTAGCGGGGTGTGCGTTCAGGGGCCAGCCTTGGCGTTGGCGAAGTCGGCAGCGGTATCGAAGTCGCGGTGGATTTGCGGGCCGGCCGGGATGAGCGTCGGGCGAGCATCGGCGAGCAGCGCGCGCGCGCCGCGGTCGCCTGTCAGCGCGGCGAGGCGGGGGAACCATGCGCAGCCCCAGCCCACGGGATTGCCGCGACGGCCATCGTGAACCGGCACCACGACGCGGTCCGGCCCGTCGAGCCCGGCGGCGAGGCGCCGGAGCAGGTCGGCGGGGATGAACGGCATGTCGCCGAGGCAGATGATCGCGCCGCTCCAGTGGGCGGGAACCGCGCGCATCCCGGTGGCGAGGCTCGCGCCCATGCCATCGGCCCAATCGGTGGCGTGGACGAAGATCGGCGCGCCTACCCTCCCCCCATCGGGGGGAGGGACAGCCGCCACAGGCGGCAGGGAGAGGGAAGGCTCGACCGGGTGCTTGCCTGCCCGGCAGCGCTCCCTCTCCCTCGCTCGCTCCGCTCGCATTTCCCTCCCCCCGATGGGGGGAGGGTGGGCGAGCGCCGCGCGCACCCGATCCGCCTCCCACCCCAGCACGACCAGCATCGGCAGCCCTGCCTCGCCAATGGCGGCGGCGACGCGCGCGACCATCGGCACGCCGTCCACCGGCAGCAGCAGCTTGTTCACGTCGCCCATGCGCCGCGAGGCGCCCGCCGCGAGCAGGATCGCGCCTGTTTGCCCGGCCCCTACTTGCCCGGCCACACGGGCAGCCCCATCCCCCGCCACGCGGCGATCATCTCGGCGGCAATCGACAGCGCGATCTCGGCGGGGCCTTCCGCCCCCAGCGGCAACCCGGCGGGCCCGCGCAGTCGCGTCAGCGCACCCGGGTCCACGCCCGCCGCCAGCAGCCGCTCGCGCCGACGCGCATCGTTCTTGCGCGAGCCGAGCGCGGCGACGTAATAAGCCGGCGAGGCGAGCGCGGCGATCAGCGCCACATCGTCGAGCTTGGGATCGTGCGTGAGCGCGACGATGGCGCTCGCGGCATCGGGCTGCCACTCGGCAAGCGCCTCGTCGGGCCAGCGCGGATCGAGCGTCTCGCCCTCGAAACGTGGACCCGCTGCGAAGCTGCCGCGCGGATCGATGATGGTGACCGCATGGCCGACGAGCCGCGCCATCGGAGCGAGCG
>JBBQJX010000159.1:0-5134 GCA_038326295.1 Sphingomonadales bacterium | reverse complement strand
CACTCCACACCGCCGGTCCCCACAACAGCGTGGCGCAGGCGGCGAGCGCGGGCAGCAGACCGCCAAGGCCAAGCATCATTGCGGAACGCGGAGGCAGCATGGACACGCCTATACTGAACAGCCCACCCCCAGGCTCCAAATGCTTTCAGGATATCGTGCGTCCCTCGGTCGCGGTGGTGGTGGGTGCGGGCGGCGGCATCGGCCATGCGCTGGCGCTCGCTCTGGCGGAGTCCGGCTTCGGCGCGGTCCACGCGCTGTCGCGCGCTGCCACGCCGGTGCCCGGCTGCGTCGCGGGCCGCATCGACATCCTCGATGAAACCAGCATCGCCGCCGCCGCCGCGCGCCTCGATGCGCCGCCCGGCCTGCTGATCGTCGCCACCGGCGTCCTTCACGGCGAGGGATTTGCGCCCGAAAAAAGCTGGCGCTCGATCGATCCGCAAGCCTTCGCCCGCGTGCTTGCGATCAACACCATCGGCCCCGCGCTGGTGGCCAAACATTTCCTGCCGCTGATCCCGCGCCAGGGCCGCACGATCTTCGCTGCGCTCTCGGCGCGCGTGGGCAGCATTTCGGACAATCGCGCCGGGGGCTGGCACGCCTACCGCGCGTCCAAGGCCGCGCTCAACATGCTGATCGCGAATTTCGCCATCGAACTGCGCGCGCGCGGGTCCGATGCGCTCGCGGTCGGCCTGCACCCCGGCACGGTCGATACCACGCTCAGCGCGCCATTCCAGCGCGGCGTGGCGGAGGGGAAGCTGTTCCCCCCCGCCCGCGCGGCGGCGCATCTGCTTGACGTGCTGGACCGCCTCACGCCCGCCGATAGCGGTGGGTGCTTTGCGTGGGACGGTCAGCGCATCGCGCCCTGAAAGCGACGCTCAAGGCTACTGGGGCAGCAGCACCGTATCCACCACGTGGATCACGCCGTTGGACTGCGCCACGTCGGCGATCGTCACATTGGCCACATCGCCCTTGGCGTCGGTGATCGTCACGCCCGAACCCGCCTTCTTTGCGGTCAGCGTGCCACCCTGCACCGTGGTCAGCATCGCCGAGCCATGACCTGCCCTGATCTTCGCCATCAGGGCCTTCGCGCTCACTTTACCAGCGACCACGTGATAGGTCAGGATCGTCTTCAGCGTTCCGATATTCTCGGGCTTGAGCAGCGTATCCACCGTGCCTGCGGGCAGCTTGTCGAACGCCGCGTTGGTCGGCGCGAAAACGGTGAACGGCCCGGGACCGCTCAGCGTATCGACCAGACCCGCCGCCTTCACCGCCGCGACGAGCGTGGTGTGATCCTTCGAATTGACCGCATTCTCGATGATGTTCTTGCTCGGATACATCGCCGCGCCGCCGACCATCTTGGTCATCTCGCGCGCAGCCGCAGGCTGGACCGACGCGACGGCGAGCGCGCCCAGCAGGGCGGCGGCGGCAAGGGAATGTCTGGAAACGGGCATGAGCTTCTCCGTGGGACGCACCGAAGTCCGGCGCTGAGTGAATACGCACCGACGAACAGTGCGGATGCGCGCTGCGTCGTTTCGCGACAGCAGCTTCGATGCCGCCAGCAGTCCTCGCGGGCATCTTCTCGGCGCGGGAGGAGGATGTCGTCTCCTGGAGTCCGGCTGCGAAAATATGGAACACGGCTTACCAGAACCGACTGCCAGGCCCGCCCTTGAACGGGCCCGCGAGGTCACGCGTGATCCAGCCACCGTAGAAGCCGCCGGGCTGCGGGATCGCAGTCTCGCCATCGACCGTGCAGCGATCGAAAGCGGCCGGATAAAAGGCGATATGCCCCGCGATCGCGGCAAAGGCAGGCGTGGGCCGCGCGTAGGACCAGGCGGCCGCGCGCAGCGTCACGTCCCCCACGACGACATCGAAATACGTGGCCTGACCTTTCCATTCGCACAGCGACCCCTTGGCACGGTCGGGCACGAGCGCCCCGATCACGTCCTGCGGGGGGAAATAATAAGTCGGCGGATGGCTCGTCTCGATCGTGCGCACCGCCGCGTGCGTGTCCGCAACCGTGATGCCGCCGTGGACGATCGTGAGATGCCGGGCGCAAGGCTGCGCGATCGCGGGGCGCGCGAAGGCCCACACGCTCTCCTGCCCCGCGCGCGCGATTTCGGGCACGGGTCTCATGCGGCCGCGCGCCTGCGCTCGATGCGGCGGGCGAAGCGCTGGAGGCGGGGGCGAACGCGCAGGAACACGAGGTAAAGCCGTTCGAGCACAGCCAGCACCAGCGGCACCCGCGCCAGCAGGCCGAGCGGCCGCAGCACCGGGATCGCGCGCCACATCGCCGCGAAGGCGGCCGCGCCGCTCAGCGTCCGGCCCTCCGCGCGGACATGGAAGCGCTCCAGCATCGCCGCGCGGTCGGTCGGGCACCGCCCCCCCTCCCCCGCGTTGAGATCGACGAACCGGATGCGGCGCCCGCGATCGAGCCGCATCATCAGATCGACCTCCCCCCGGCAAAGCGGGCATGCGCTATCGAACCAGGCGGTCACCGACGACATCGCGGCCATGTAACGTTGGTGCCGCCCGCCTGCGAGCGGGGCGGCGATATGCCCGTCGATAGGGTCAGCGCAAACCCTCGATCCGTCCCGCCGCGTCCAGATGGATGCGCTCGGCGGCGGGGCTGCGGGGCAGGCCGGGCATCGTCAGGATATCGCCGCATATCGCCACGACGAAGCCCGCGCCCGCCGCCAGCCGAACCTCGCGCACTGGCAGGACATGGCCGGTCGGCGCGCCGAGCAGCGTCGGATCGGCGGAGAAGCTGTATTGGGTTTTGGCGATGCAAACCGGCAGGCTGCCGAAGCCCGCGCGCTCCCATTCGCCGAGCTGCGCGCGCACGCGCGGCGACGCGTCCACGCCGGCAGCGCGGTAAATCCGTGTCGCGACCGCCTCGATCTTGCCCAGCAGCGGCAGATCGTCGCCATAGGCCAGCGTCAGCGGTGGCGACGGCGCGTCGGCGGTCGCAGCCACCGCGTCGGCAAGGTCGGTCGCGCCCGCGCCACCGTCCGCCCAGTGGCAGCACTCGACCGCCGTAACCCCTTGCGCAGCCGCGATGCGCACGATCGCCGCAGTCTCGGGCGCGGTGTCGGTGGCGAAGCGATTGATCGCGACCACGGGGGTGAGGCCGAAGCCGCGCAAATTCTCGATGTGCCGCACGAGGTTGACCGCGCCGCGCTCGACCGCGCCCACATCGGCCACGCCGAGATCGCCGCGCGCGACGCCGCCATGCCATTTCAGCGCGCGCACCGTCGCCACCAGCACAGCGGCGGCGGGCGCGAGGCCCGAGACGCGGCATTTGATGTCGAGGAATTTTTCCGCACCCAGATCCGCGCCGAAACCTGCCTCGGTGACCACATAGTCGCCCAGCGACAGCGCCAGCCGTGTCGCGCGCAGCGAGTTGCAGCCGTGCGCGATGTTGGCGAACGGTCCGCCGTGGACAATCGCGGGATTGCCCTCGAGCGTCTGCACGAGGTTGGGCTCGAACGCATCGACCAGCAGCGCCGCCATCGCGCCATCGGCCTTCAGGTCGCGCGCGGTGATCGGCGTCTTCTCGCGGCTGTAGCCCACGATGACACGGCCCAGACGCGCCTGCAGGTCGCCCAGATCGTCCGCCAGACACAGGATCGCCATCACTTCGGACGCGACCGTGATGTCGAACCCGCTTTCGCGCGGCAATCCGTTGGCGCGGCCGCCGAGCCCCTGCACCAGCCCACGCAACGCCCGATCGTTCATGTCGAGCACGCGCCGCCAGCCGACGCGACCCAGATCGATGTCGAGCGAATTGCCCCAATAGATGTGATTGTCGATCATCGCGGCGAGCAGATTGTGCGCGGCCGAGACCGCGTGAAAATCGCCGGTGAAGTGCAGGTTGATCGCCTCCATCGGAGCCACCTGCGCGCGGCCACCGCCGGTCGCGCCGCCCTTCTGGCCGAAACATGGCCCGAGCGAGGGTTCGCGCAGCGCCAGCACCGCGCGACGGCCGGTCCGGTTCAGCGCATCGGCCAGACCGATCGAGGTGGTGGTCTTCCCTTCGCCCGCAGGCGTCGGGCTGATCGCGGTCACCAGCACAAGGCGGCCGCGCGGCGGGCCGGGCTGGGCGATATCGAGCTTGGCCATATGGCGGCCGTGGGGGAGGACCGCGTCCTCGCGCAAGCCAAGGCGTGCGGCAATCTCGGCGATGGGGCGGAGCGGGACGGTCCGGGCGATCTCGATATCGGTCTGCATCGTGCGCGTCATAGCGCGCGCGCTGCGGCTGCCCAACCGCCCGGCACCGGCGGGCGTGCGAAGTTCGCAGCCAGTCGGTCGGGGCGGCTGTTCTATGTCCGGTCGGTCGGCGGCAATCCCGCGTACGCGCGTTCGAGCAGCGGCCGGATCGCGTCGGCGGTCACCGGCCTCGGATTGGGATAGGGGCTCTGCGTTGCGAGCGCGACGGCGCGATCGATCCCCGCGGCGGGCATGCCGAGCGCACCCAGCGCCATTTCCGCGCCAAGGTCGCGCGCCATCGTGAACAGCCTTCCGGCGACCGTACCCGCGTCGCTTACGCCGAGCGCGCGCGCGACACGCGCCATCGCGTCCGGCGCGGCGGCGGCATTGTACGCAATCGCGTGCGGCAGGACGGCGGTGTGCGTCGGCGCGTGCGGCAGGTTGAACGTGCCGCCCAGCGTGTGACAGAGCTTGTGGTGGAGCGCCATGCTCGTGCTCCCCAGCACCGTGCCCGCCAGCCAGCAGCCATAAAGCGCGTCGGCACGTGGGGCGATGTCCTGTGGACTGGCGGCAATCCGGGGCAGCGCGGCGGCCAGCGCGCGGATGCCCTCCTCGGCGATCAGCGCCGTCACCGGGTTGCCGTCCATGGCATAGAGCGCCTCGACGCAGTGCGCGACCGCGTTCATCCCGCTCGTCACCGCGAGCGGCACGGGGAGCGTGAGGGTCAGCACCGGATCGTAGATCACCGTGCGCGGTACGACGTCGGCGTCGCGCCCGGTACGCTTGATCCCGTCTTCGGTCAGGCCCCAGATCGGCGTGACCTCCGACCCCGCGAAGGTGGTCGGGATCACGAGCGACGGGAGGCCCGCGCGCAGCGACAGCGCCTTGGCCAGGCCCGTGGTCGAACCGCCGCCGATCGCAACGGTGAAGT
>JBBQJX010000158.1:0-5134 GCA_038326295.1 Sphingomonadales bacterium | reverse complement strand
TGAAGCGCGAGGGAATAGCCGCAACCCTTCACTGGCGCGAGGACGGGATGGCGTTCACCCTCACCGGCCTGCGCGCGCGCGACCCGACGGCACCGGTGACGCACGTGAGCCATTACGAAGCGGACGCCTACGCGACATGGGCGGGCGGGCGATTGCCGCCCGCGCCGGAGTGGGAGGTGGCGGCGGCGGGGTGCGATCCGTCGGCGGGCAATCAGCTCGACGAGGCCGCGCCGGTGCGCCCGCGCGCGGCACACGAGGGGCCGTTCGGCGATTGCTGGCAATGGACGCAGAGTGCCTTCCTGCCGCATCCGGGCTTCCGCGTGGCTTCGGGTGCGGTCGGCGAATATAATGGGAAGTTCATGAGCGGGCAGATGGTTCTGAAGGGTGCATCGTGCGCGACGCCGCGCGGGCACAGTCGCGTTTCATACCGCAATTTCTTCCCGCCGCACGCGCGCTGGCAATTCACCGGCGTGCGCCTCGCGCGCGACATGGAAGGCGCGGGCGCGTGAGCGATGAGTTTCGCGACGCGGTGCTGACCGGCCTCGCGCAGTTCCAGAAGACCATTCCCGCGCGTTTCCTATACGACCAGCGTGGATCGGAGATTTTCGAGGCGATCACCGATCTCCCCGAATATTATCCCACGCGCACCGAAATCGCGCTGCTGAGCGCGCATTCCTCCGAGATCGCCGCCGAAGCGGGGACGGTGGACACGATGGTGGAGTTCGGATCAGGCTCTTCCACCAAGACGCCGCTGCTGCTGGAGCCGGTTCGACCGCGCGTCTATGTGCCGATCGATATTTCGCCCACGATCCTGATCGAGGCGACGCGAATGATTCAGGCGCGGTTCCCCGAGCTCGCGATGCGGCCGTTGGTGGCGGATTTCACGCATGCGCTGCCGCTCCCGGACATCGGGCGCGCGATGGGGTTTTTCCCCGGTTCGACGATCGGCAATCTCACGCCCTCGGCGGCGGTCGATCTGCTGCGCGCGTTTCGTTCCACGCTCGGTCCCGACAGTACGCTCGTAATCGGCATCGATCTGCGCAAAAGCGCCGCCGTTCTGGAGGCGGCGTACGACGATGCGGCGGGCGTGACGGCGGCGTTCAACCTCAACCTGATCGCACGCCTGAACCGCGAACTGGACGGAAATCTGGACCCATCGGCATTTCGCCACCGCGCGCGCTGGGACGATTTCAACGGCCGCATCGAAATGCATATCGAAGCCACGCGCCCCCTTGCCTTCCGCGTGGCAGGCCATGATTTCGCGATGGCGGAGGGCGAAACGATCCACACCGAGAACAGCCACAAATTCTTCCTCGAGGAGCTGCGCTTCCTGGCGCGCGCGGGCGGCTGGGAGCCGTGGCGCAAGTGGGTGGACGGGCGTGGCTGGTTCTCGCTGCATCTGTGGCGCGCCGACGCGAACGAATTGCAACCCTGAGCGCAAGGACGACCCGCGATGATGAAACTCTACGGCCCCACTTTGTCCAACAACGTCTTTCGCCCGCTGCTGATCGCGCGCCATCTGGGGCTGTCCGTGGAAACCGCGGCGGTGAACCTGCCCGGCGGCGAGCATAAGGGCGAAGCGTACCGGGCGCTCAACCCGCACGGACGCATTCCGGTGCTGGTCGATGGCGATTATGCGCTGTGGGAGAGCGAGGCGATCATCCACTATCTCGCCGCGCACAAGCCGGACGCGATCTATCCCGAAAGCGTGCAGGCGCGTTCGACGATCTTGAGCTGGGGCGTGTGGGGCGTGGCGCATCTGGTGCGCGGCATCGGGCCGGTGCAGTTCCAGCGCGTATTCAAGCCGATGTTCGGCGCGGGCGATCCCGACGAGGCCGCGATCGAGGCGGGGATGACGGTGTACCACGCCGAAGCCGCGGTGCTCGAGGAGCGGCTGGCGGGGACGACGCACGGCTGGCTGGTGGGCGAGAACCTGACGGTGGCGGATTACGACATCGCGGGCTGGTTCCTGCACGCGGATGCGGCCGGGTTGCCCGTTGCGCCCGCGACGGCGGCGTGGCTGGCGAAGGTGAAGTCGACGCCCGCGTGGGAAGCCGCGCTGCAGGGATGATGTTGCGCCTTGGCGGAGGCGGTCAGTTCACCGTCTTCGCCACCGTGCCGACCGCCTTGGCGGCGACGCGGACGGGGATGGTGACGAGCTTGGTGGCGACGCAGCCGGTCAGCAGCGCGGCGAGCGTGGTCATAAGGACGATATGCATGGACCACCCCTCCCAGGTTCGCGCGCCGTAGCACGGCACGCTCGCGCGGGGCAGGGGGGTGCGCCCCCGTTCAGGCTTATCGGGTGAGGCGCGCGAGGATCGCGGCGCGGGTGAGCGTATCGGCAATCGGCGGCGGCGCGGCGTTCCACGCCCAGCATTGCGCGCACATCGCCTGCACCGACGGACGTGCGATGACCTGCAAGGCGCCCGCAGTAGCGGCCTCCAGGCGCAGCGCGCGGCGGGCGGCGAGCTTGCCCACCAGATCGCGCGCGCCCTGATCGTCGCCCTGATCGCCGCCATCGTCGCGGCCGAAAAGCTGGGTCAGTACCTCGAAACCGAAGCGCGCCTTGGGTTCGATGTTGACGATGCGGCTGTCGGCGGGAAGTCTGGCGCGGCGGCGGGCCTCGGCGATCGCGGCGTCGAGCCCGCCCATCCTGTCGACCAGCCCCAGTTGCAGCGCGGTGGTGCCCGCCCACACGCGGCCCTGCGCGATCTGGTCCACGCGCGCGGGCGTGAGGTGGCGCGCGGTGGCGACAAGAGCGACGAAGCGGCGGTAAATATCCTCGACCGAGGCCTGGAGCAGGCTGCGTGTGTCCGGACTGAGGCCATTCAGCAGATCGGGCGAGCCGGAGTAGGGCGTGCTCTTGACCCCGTCTGCGCCAATCTGGAGGCGCTTGAGCGTTCCCTCGAACGAGGGGATGATCGCGAAGACGCCGATCGAGCCGGTGATCGTGGACGGCTGCGCGAAGATCGTGTCGGCCGCCGTCGACACCCAGTAGCCGCCGCTCGCCGCGACCGGCCCCATCGAGGCGACGATCGGCAGCCCGCGCGCCTTGGCGAGCGCCAGCGCCTGGCGGATGCGTTCGGACGCGAGCACAGAGCCGCCGCCCGAATCGACGCGCACGACGAGCGCCTTGAGGCTTTTGTCGCCCAGCGCATCCTCGATCAGCCGCGCGATGGTGTCGCCGCCTGCGGTGCCCGCGCCCGCATCGCCATCGACAATGTTGCCGGTGACGTACACCACCCCGACCGCGTCGCCGCCGCGCGGCAGCAGCGACTTGGTTGCGGCCAGATAGCGGTTGAGATCGATCTGGTTGTAGCCGCCGGGGCGATCCTCCTTGCCCTTGCCGACCTTGGCGGCGAGCGCGTCGCTGAGCGCGGCATAGCTGCCCACCTTGTCGATCAGTCCGGCGCTCATCGAAGCCTGGCCGAGATCGCCGCCAGCCGCCGTCACGCGCGCGGGAAGGTTGCCGAGGAACCCCGCGATGTCCGCCCGGGGACGCGCGGCGCGGACTTCGGCGGTGTAGCTGCCCCATAACGTGTCGATCAGCGCCTGCTCGGCCGCCTTGGCTTCGGGCGAGCTGTCCTGCCGGGTGAAGGGTTCGACGGCGGCCTTGTAAGTGCCCACCCGGAAGACGTTGACGGTGACGCCCAGGCTTTTCAGCGCATCGGCGAAATAGAGGTTCTCGCCGCCGGGGCCGGTGAGGAACACGCCGCCCAAGGGGTTGGTCCAGATTTCGCTCGCGTGGGCGGCGAGCTGGTAACTGTCGTCGGTATAGGCGGTGGCATAGGCGTAGACCGGCGTGCCCGCCGCGCGCGCGCGATCGAGGTCGGCGCCGACCGCCGGGAGGTTGGCCTGGCCGCCGCCGAGGAACGTGTCCATCTGGAGCACGATCGCCTTGATGCGCGTATCGGTGCGCGCGTTGACGAGCGCGCGCACGACATCGCGCGTCTGGTACTCGCGCGTGACGGTGCCGCCGCCGAGGCTGGCGAACGGCGAGCGTTCGCGTGCCTGATCGACGAGGCTGCCATTGAGGTTGAGGACCAGCGCCGCGCCGCTCGGCACCGACAAGGGTGCGCGGTTGGAGAGCGCCGCCCAAAGCCCGATGAAAAAGATGAGCAGGACTACGAGGACCAGCGCGTCCTTGACCCCCACCAGGAACCGCCACAGCGCGCGCAGGATCGACATCGGGAATAGCCTTCGGATTGTGGACTTGCGGCTAGGCCGGGGCGCGGCGGCTGTCCATGGGCGGCGCATCGTCGCCGCCCATGCCGGGGCGGACGGTTACCTCTTCTGGTACTCCGCCTCGATCTCGATGACGACCTCGTCGGCGACGATCGGGATACCGCCGGTAACGCCATAATCGGAGCGCTTGATCTTGCCGCTGGCCGAAATCCCGAAGGCTGGAGCCTTGGTCATCGGATGCAGGATCGCGCCATCCCAGCGCGCTGTGAGGGTGGCGGGCCGGGTGACGCCGTTCAGCGTCAGATTGCCCGCGATGACGCCGGTTTGCGGGCCGGTGCGCGTTATGCCGGTGCTGACGAAGCGGATCTGCGGATTGGCGGCTGCCCCCAGGAAGCCGTTGGCGATCTTGGCATCGAAATTCTCCTTCTCGGGGAAGGGGAAATCGGTGCGGACGGACGCGGTGTCGATCGTCACGTCGAGCTTGCTTTTGGTCGGATCGCCCGCGTCATAGTCCACCGTGGACGCGATTTTCGTGAACCGTGCGGTGTAGCGCGCGAGGCCCATGTGCTGGACGCGCCAGGTAACGCTCGCATGGTTCGGATCGAGCATGTAGCGGCCCGAGGGCGCGTCCACTTTCGCGGGGAGCGCCATGGTTTGCGCGGCGGCAGGGACTGCGAGCGCGACGGCGGCGGCAAGCAGGGCGGGACGGGCAATGCGCATGGAACACTGGTCTCCTGTTCAGGCCGCACAGGTGGGGCGATGCGCGGGTGCGATCAAGCGTCGCGCCTCGCGCTATGCCAGCAAATCCGGCACGCCCGCTTCCTGCTTCTCGTAAAGATCGCGGATCAGCGGCAGCGAAAACAGGTGCGCATAAACGATCCCCATCATGCCGTTCTGCGCCCATTTGCGCTGCTGATCGCCGCGCATCTCGCGCAGCTTGGTCTCGTCC
>JBBQJX010000157.1:0-5172 GCA_038326295.1 Sphingomonadales bacterium | reverse complement strand
TGCTGCGCAAAGCCGACGAACGGTCGATCACCAGCGTATGGCAGCGCATCGGCTCCCTGCTCGACCGCTTCCCGCCAGCCGAATGCGCCAACTATCTCCGCAACTCAGGATATACGCAACGTGACCCGATCACACTCTAGGCGGCGATCAACGCCAGCAGCCGCGCCCCCGCCATCAGCGCGGTCCGGCGCGCGGCGCGCGGGGCCTCGGCGAGCGGATCGTCGCCCCATTGTTCGATCTGCCAGGCGGCATCGATCTCGCCCGCGTCCCACGCCGCCGCAGCGTCGATCGCGCGCTCGATCAGCGCCAGCCCCAGCACGAGCGATCCCGTCACGCTGACGACCGGATGCAGCCCCGCCAGCGCGAACGGCCCGAGCGTTTCCACCGCCGCGCGCAGCCGCTTGAGCGTCGGCACGGGCTGGTCCACCGGCGCGATCCCGGCGGTCACCACGAACGCCACATCGTACCGTCGCGTCGCCCACGCCAGCACCGGATCCCACGCCGCCGCCTGCCGAGCCACCAACCCCGATGGCCCCTCGGCGCGATAGCAGGTCAGATCGTGCGCGCCATAGGCGGCGATCGCCGCCGCGATCTCGGGGCCGATCCGATCGATCGCGGCGTTCGACAGTCCGGTCAGTGGCATATCCAGCGGCCGCACCTCAGGACCCTGCGCCTCCCATTCCCCCGCCACCGCATCGGCCAGCGCGCGCGTGGGCAGCAGCAGCGCCGCGCGCGCGGGCGTGCGCACGGGCTTGCCGTCGAGCGCCACCGTCCAGCCTCCGTCCGCCGCCACCACCTCCGCCACCGTCCAGAAGCGCTTCACCGCCCGCGCCGCCACTGACGCCGCAGGAGCGCCGGGATGACGGTCAGCACGCCGACCCCCGCCGCAACCGTGATCCGTCCGACCTGCGGGTGCGTGACCCCGACCCAGTGCGTCTTCCAGATCACGAGGCCCAGCGCGATCAGCACCAGCCCATAGACGCGGAACGCCACCATGATCTGGAAGCGCCGCTTGGCAGGATCGTCGGTCGCGGGGGTCACGCCGCCCCCTCCAGCAGCTCGGGCAGATCGGCGAACCGCCGCGCCACCGCGCGCGCGCCCGCACCGATCAGTTCGGCGGGCGCGTGATACCCCCACGCGACGCCGACAGGGTCCGCGCCCGCCGCGACCGCCATGTGGATATCGAACACGGTGTCGCCGATCATCGCCACATGCTTGGCCCCGGCGTCGCGCGCGGCCTCGTGCAGCATCGAGGGGTGGGGCTTGGACGGGTGCCGGTCCGCGGTCTGCAAGGTCACGAAGCGCGGGTGCAGCCCGTGCGCGCGCAGGCACAGATCGAGGCCGCGATCCGACTTGCCCGTCGCCACGCCAAGCCGCCAGCCGCGTTCCTCAAGTTCGGCGAGCGTCTCGACCACGCCCGGATACAGCGGCTCGTGCGCGCGGCCTTGAGCGCGCAGGGTGGAGAAGGCCGCCTTGTAGCGCTCGCCGAGCCGCGCGTGGATCGCGGCATCGCCCTCGGGGAAAATCTGCGCCATCGCTTGCGGCAGGCTCAGTCCCACGATGCGGCGCGTCGGTTCTGCCCCCGGCCACGGCACGCCCACCTCGTCGAACGCCATCGCCATCGCGGCGCAGATCGTCGCCCCGCTATCCACCAGCGTGCCATCGCAATCGAACACGGCAAGGCGGATCACGTGCGCGCCGCCCGCATTGCGTCCGCCATCGCGGGGGCGGTGCGCGCGAAGGCGGCGATCAGCCGCTCGGCCACATCGGCGGGCTTGTTCTGGCTCAGCTTGGCGGTGCCGCGCATCGCCACCGGGGTGAGTTCGTAAAGCGCGATCGCGCCCAGCATCGCCTCGAACCGCGCGGCGTCCATCTTGGCGCGCGTCCAGTTCTCGCCGACGCGCGGCTCGAACACCGCGCTCGCCTCGTCGAGGAACGCCACCAGCGCGGCGCGGTCCAGCCGCACCACCGGCCCCTCGCACTCGACTGCGATATAGTTCCAGCTCGGCACGTTGCCGCGTGTATCCGCGTACCAGTTGGCGCTCAGATAGGCGTTGGGACCTTCCACCAGCGCGAGCGCGGTCGCGCCGTCCAGATGCGGGCTCAGCA
Source organism: Sphingomonadales bacterium (assembly GCA_038326295.1). Classification (GTDB taxonomy): domain Bacteria; phylum Pseudomonadota; class Alphaproteobacteria; order Sphingomonadales; family Sphingomonadaceae; genus JAVVHE01. The sequence goes on along the minus strand of JBBQJX010000157.1, from coordinate 3,063 downwards.
AATTGGCGTTCGCCAGATGGAAACGCAGCCGCCCCTCGGGCGTCACCAGCACCGGCGCATGCGCCACGCGCGGACCCGCCGGCGTCGCGGCGAACACGCGCGCAAAGGCATGCTCGGCGACGAAGGCGAGCATGGCGGGCTCGTCGGTCCAGCGAAAGGCGGGCGCGGGATGCATGCTATTCGCGCGCGCCCCGTGTCCGCCGTTCCCCCCGGCGCGCGAGCCGCCGCTGCTTGGCCTGCGCCGCCTCATGCCGCGCTGCGCCTTCGGGCGTATCGCGGAACTTGGGCTCGTCCAAAGGCAGCCGGTCGCCGTCCGCCGCGCTGAAGCCCAGCATCGTCAGCGATTCGGCAAAGTGATCGGGCAATGCTGCGGTTTCGTCGATCGTCTGCGCGTCGAGGCTGGCGATCACCAGGCGGCGCGCGTGCAGGTGCAGTTTGCGGCTGATCCCGCCCGTCAGGAACGCGTCCGCCAGCCCATATTTGCCGTCGCCCACGATCGGATGGCCCATCGCGGCCGCATGCACGCGGATCTGGTGCGTGCGTCCCGTCAGCGGCTGGAATTCCACGAAGGCTGCGCGCGGCCCCGCGCGGTCGATCACGCGAAAGCGCGTGCGCGCGGGCAGGCCCTCGATGGGGTCGACATGCATCTTCTCGCCGCCGCTGCCGGGCTGCTTGGCGAGCGGCGCCTCGATCATGCCGCTGTCCAGCGAGGGCGAACCCACCACCAGCGCCCAGTAAACCTTGCGCGCGGTGCGGCCGCTGAATTCCTTGCTGAAATGCGCCGCCGCGCGCGCCGAGCGGGCGAGCAGCAGCACGCCCGACGTATCCTTGTCCAGCCGGTGCACCAGCTTGGGGCGGCCGCCCGCCTCGAAGCGCAGCCCGTCGAGCATGCCGTCCACGTGGCGAAACGTCCCCGAGCCGCCCTGCGTGGCAAGCCCCGGGGCCTTGTTGAGCACGATCGCGTGCACGTCGCGGTGGATCACCTGGCTCTGGATATAGGCAATATCCTCCTGGCTCATCGGCCGGGGCGGCGGCGGCCCATCCTTGGCGGGCGGCAGCGCGGGCGGAACGCGCACGCTCTGCCCGGTCGCCACGCGGTCGCCGGGATCGACACGCTTGCCATCCACGCGGATCTGCCCGGTCCGCGCCGCGCGCGCCACCGCGCCGAAGCCCAGTTCGGGCACATGCCGCTGGAACCAGCGATCGAGCCGGATGCCGTCATCGTCGGCACCCACCGTAACCGTGCGCGCCTCGCTCACAGCGCGGTGCCGATCGCCTGGCCCGCGTAGAGCGCGGCGAGCGCAGCGAGCACGGAGGCCGCGATGTAGGCGAGCGCGGACGCGCCCTGCCCGCGCGCAATCAGCCCGACGGTCTCAAGGCTGAACGCCGAGAAGGTCGTGAACCCGCCGAGCAGACCGACGCCGAGCGCGAGGCGGGCCGCTTCCCCCGCGCCGTAGCGCGAGATGGTGGCGGCAAGAAGGCCCATCAGCAAGCCGCCGAGCACGTTGACGATGAGCGTGGGCCACGGCCACCCGGCGGGCGTCGCATCGGCGAGCGCGCGGCCCAGCGCGAAGCGCGCGCCCGCGCCGAGCGCGCCGCCGGTCATGACAAGGATCAGGGGGGGCATGCGCGGATGTGTAGCCGCGCGCGCGGGGTCACACCACACCGAACGTCCACCCCTCGGTCCGCGCGATCTCGGGCGTCAGGGCGAGTGGGTGCCACAGCACGGGATCGTCCGCCATTCGCCGAAGCGCGGCGGCGGTGACGAGCGCATCGGTGGCGTGATCGCTCAACCATCCATCGCCGACATACGGCTCCGATTCGAGCGTCGCCAGCGCCACGTTGAGCGCCGCCGCATCGCGCAGCTTGCGCCCCGAGCCGCCCGCACGCGCCAGCATCAGGCGGGTGTATATTTCGACCAGGACCGGGCCTTGCGATGACGGCGGCCCGTCGAAAGGCCAGACGCCGAGCGCGGGGCCGAGATGGTGCAGCAGCCTCATCCCCGCAAAACTCGCCTTCGCCACCTGCGCCGCGCCGACGCAATCGTAAACGGTGGACGTCTTGCCGCCGCCTTGGCGGTTGAACACGGCCTCGCACGCGCGCCAGTGGAGGAAATCGGCTTTGCGGCCGTCCGAAGCGCCTAGCCAGAAATATGGCCGGTGCGTGCGTTCGAGGAAGCTCGCCGCGCCCAGATCGGCATCGTCGCACGCCTCGTCCACATAGGCCCAGAAAGCGCGCGCAGTTTCGCCGGCGGACGTGCCGGGCAGATAGGCGCCGCGCGCTACGAACGGCGGGGCGAAGCTGAAGTCCATGCCGATCAGCGCGCGCTCGCCGCTGCCCGCAAGCTCGCGCAGCCAGCCCAGAACCTGCGTCCGCGACCAGGCGCGGCCGGGTGGAGGCACAAGCACGGGTCCGGCGGAGCCAGCGCGTGCGGTGGCGACGGCGATCCCCGCGTGGCAATCGCCCTTCGCGCCCGACCAGTCGATGCCGACGAAGCGCGTGAAAGTCACCGGGCGCGAACGCCCCGCAGCAGCCCCTTGCCCGACGCGATGTGCGTGAAGCGCATATCCGGATATTCGGCCGCCCATCGGCTTGCGTTGGCGCGCTCGCCCGGCCGGTCGGCATCGTCGAGCAGGACCGTACCGCCGGGCGCGAGGCGCGGGAACAGCGCCGGAGCGGCGGCACCGCGCGTGCCGCTGTTGAACCACGCGGGGGGTCCGTCGATGACCAGCAGGTCGATGCGGTCGGGCAGACCGTGTGCATCGTACCATTCGCCCGGGTAGCCGAGCGCGTCCGAGGGCGTGAGCGCGGCGGTGCGGACGTCCGCGTCCAGCCCCAGCGCCGCGAGCCGCGCGCGGGTGAGGTCGGCAAAACCGGGATGATGATCGTAGCTGATCAGCGTGCCGCCGCCGATCTGCTGCAGCGCGCGCGCAAGGACGAGGGTGGAGAGGCCCGAGCCGAACTCGACGACCATGGCGGGCCGGTGCGCGCGCACCTCGTCTGCGAGCGTGCACAGGAATTCGGGGGATCCTGCCCAGCCGTCGGCGCGTGGCAGCGCATCGG
>JBBQJX010000156.1:0-5173 GCA_038326295.1 Sphingomonadales bacterium | reverse complement strand
CGAATAGCCGTGCGCCCACAGCACCGGCCCGTCGCGACCGATATCGGGCAGGCGGCTCATCGTAACCGAGACGAGCCCGCCCCACGCATGCGTCAGCGCCACGCCCGCGAGCTGCGGGAAGGTGCGTTCGAGGAAGGGGCGCACGAACGCGGCAATGTCGGCGGGCGGGCTGCGGCTGTACCGTTCGCCGCCGCCGAACAGCAGGCGGCCGTCGGGCGTGCGGCGGTAGTAGTTGACGACGAAGCGCGCGTCCGAGACTGCCCTGTCGTTCGCGATCAGCGCGACGGGATCGGGCAGTGGTGCGGTGGCGACGAGATAATTTGCGACCGGCATGATCCGCCCGCCCACGCGCGCGTCCATGCCTTCGAGCAGCGCATCCCCAGCGAGCAGCGCCGCCTTCGCATGGACCGCACCCCCGGCGGTGCGCACCCTCACCCCGCCGCCGGTACGCGCAAGCGAAAGCGCGGACGTACTCTCATGCAGCGCCGCCCCCTCGGCCACAGCGGCGCGCGCCAGCCCCAGCGCGTAGTTGAGCGTGTGGAAATGCCCGCCCTGCGCGTCGATCAGCGCGCCGTGGTACGGCGCGTCAACCTCGCCACGCGCTTCGGCCGCCCCCAGCACGCGCGCGTCGCGGTACCCGAACGCGTCCTCGAGCGTGCGCGCCTCCGCCTCGAAGTCGCGCACCTGCCCGGGTTTGATCGCTCCCAGCAGGTGGCCGGACAGCCTCAGATCGCAATCGATCGCATAGTCGTCGATCAGCTTGAGCACGAGCGCGCGCGCCTCCAGCGCCAGCTCGAACAACGCGCGGCCCCGCTCGCGGCCATAAGCGGCAATCAGCTCGACCGCACCCTTGCGCAGCCCCGGAATGATCTGCCCGCCATTGCGCCCCGAGGCGCCCCAGCCGACCCTCCCACCTTCGAGCAGCACCACCCGCGCCCCCGCGCGCGCCGCATGGAGCGCCGCCGACAGGCCGGTTGCGCCGCCGCCGACCACCACCAGATCGGCGTGCGTGTCTCCGGCCAGCGGCGGGTGCGTGGGCGCGGGATGCGCGGTCGTGGCGTACCACGATCCCGCCATGCCCAGCGCGTCGTTCAGCATGGCCGTTGCGCTCGCAGCGTGTGATAGCAGAGCCGATGGACGACGCCGCCCCAACGCCGCCGACCCGCGCGCTCCACGCGACGGTGTACGAAGAGCTGCGCCGTCGCATGATCACCGGCAAGATCCTGCCCGGCGTGGGCCTCTCTACGCGCGGCCTCGCGCTCGAACTCGGCGTCAGCCAGATGCCCGTGCGCGATGCGCTGAGCCGCTTGGCGGCCGAGGGCGCGGTCGCCATCCGCTCGAAACGCCGCATCGAGGTGCCTGCGATGACGCCGGCGCGCTTCGCCGATCTGCTCGATTGCCGCCTGCTTTTGGAACCCGCCGCCGCCGTCGCCGCGCTGCCGCACATCGATACAGCGCAGCTGCGCCAGCTCCGCGCCGACGACGCCGCGCTCGATCGCGCGATGGAGGCGGGCGATGCGATCGGTTACATGGAAGCCAACCACGCCTTCCATTTCGGCCTTTACCGCGCTAACCGCCGTCCGATCCTCAACCGCGCGATCGAGGCGCTGTGGCTCCAGTTCGGCCCGTTCATGCGCACCGTCTACGGCCGTTATGGCACCAGCGGACTGACCGATCAGCACCGCGCCGCGCTCGACGCCATCGCCGCGAGCGACGCCGACGCACTCCGCTCCGCGATCACGGCCGACATCGCGGACGGCATGGGGCTCCTCGCCAGCGAGACCTTCGCCACGCCCTAGAGCGCGCGAAGCATCGGTGCCGCGCTATCGAGCGCGCCGCCGATGATGTCCACCATCCGGTCGATCTCTTGCGCTGTGACGATCAACGGCGGGCTCATCACGATCGAATCGCGCACCGCGCGCACCATCAACCCGCGTTCGATACAGATGTCGCGCACGATGTGGCCAACATTCCCGTCGCCGAAACGCCGGTTCGTCCCCTTCTCCGCCACGATCTCCACCGCACCGATCAGGCCGAGCGAGCGCGTTTCCCCCACCAGCGGATGGCGGGCAAGCTCGGCGAGGCGGCGGGCGAGATGCGGGCCCGAGACATCGCGCGTCCGCTCGACCAGCCCCTCCTCCTCGATGATCGCGATGTTGGCGAGCGCGACGGCCGCAGCGGTGGGGTGGCCCGAATAGGTGTAGCCGTGGGTAAAATCGGTATTCTGGCTGCGCATCGCGTCCACGATGAAGTCCGCCACGCCAACCGCGCTGATGGGGATGTAACCCGAGGACAAGCCCTTCGCCATCGTCACCAGATCGGGGGTAATGCCGTAATGCTGGTGGCCGAACCACGATCCCAGCCGCCCGAAGCCGCAGATCACCTCGTCACAGCACAACAGGATGCCGTATTTGCGGCAGATCGCTTCCACGCGCGGCCAGTAGCCGCGCGGCGGGATGATGACGCCGCCCGCGCCCTGCACCGGCTCGCCGATGAACGCCGCCACGCGTTCGGGGCCGACCGCGAGGATGCGCTCCCCCACGGCGGCGGCAGCACGTTCGGCGAACGCATCCTCGTCTTCGCCAAACCCGTTCACGAAGCCATAGGGCTGCATCACATGCTCGATATCGGGCAGCCACGGCCCACCCTGCGCGTGCATGTGGCCCATGCCGCCCAGCGACGCGCCCGCGATGGTGGAGCCGTGATAGCTGTTGGTGCGCGCGATGATCACGGTGCGCTGCGGCTCGCCCTTCGCCTGCCAGTAATAGCGCGCGATGCGGATCAGCGTATCGATCGCTTCGGAACCGCTGCTGTTGAAGAACACATGGCTGAACTGGCCGCCGAGCAGTTCGGAGAGCTTGGCGGCGAGGCGCACTGCGGGCGGCGTCACCGTCTTGAAGAAGGTGTTGTAGAAGGGGAGTTCGAGCATCTGGTCGTATGCAGCTTTCGCCAGTCGCTCGCGCCCGTAGCCCACGTTCACACACCACAGCCCCGCCATGCCGTCGAGGATGGCGTTGCCGTCGCCATCGTGGATCGTCGATCCCTCGGCGCGCACGATCACGCGGCTGCCGCCCATGCTCTGGATCAGCGCGTACTCCTGCTGCGCGGGCAGGTGGTGGGCGACGTCCAGACGCCGCAGTTCGGCGATATCGTAGTTGCGAAGCGGGGCGTTCATGGATGGGTTCCGGTCGTGAGGGGATCGCCGCGCAGCGCGCGGCCGAGCAGGTGGAAGAAGGTCTGGCTGTCGGGGCGCGCCTCGACGTCCCATTCGGGATGCCACTGCACCGCGAGGATGGGTGCGCCGTTGACGTGGGCGGATACCGCCTCGACCATCCCATCGGGAGCGTGCGCTTCTGCGGTCAGCGCGGGGGCGAGCCGGTCTACCCCCTGGTAGTGGACCGAGTTCACCGTCAGCGCCTCGCGCCCGAACGCGCGCGCGAGGATGCCACCGGGAGCCAGCGAGACCGGATGCTCGTGCGCGAACATCGCGTCGAACGGAACGTCGTCGGGGGCGTGATGGGGCATCGCGGTCGCCCCCAGATCGCGCCGCAGCGTGCCCCCGAACGCGACGTTCAGCTCCTGGAACCCCCGGCACACGCCGAATACCGGCCGCCCGAGCGCGAGCATCGCATCGACCAGCGCCTTCGTCATCGCATCGCGCGCCGGATCGAACGGGCCGTCGCCCGCCGCGCCGTCGCCGTATCGCATGGGCTCCACGTTGGACGGGCTTCCGGTCAGCAGCAGCCCATCGAGTCGGCCCGCCACCTCGTCCGCGCGCATCAGCTCGGGCATCGCGGGTACGAGCAGCGCGGCCGAGTCCGCGTGACGCATGGCAGCGGCGGCGTAACGGTTCATCACCGCCTGCGCACCCTCCACGCCCACGGTCCGGTTGCAGCAGATTATGCCGAGCACGGGCCTCACGAGAGAAGCACCGCGGGCGAGCAGCTGTGCCAGCGCAGCCAGACGGGATCGTTCACGCGCAGCTCCTCCTGGTCCCAGCGGGTCAGATTGGATCGCAGCGCGCGCACGCGCCGCCCTTCTGTGATCACAACCTCATACACCGATTCGCTGCCGAGGTAACTCACCGCGCGGATCGTCCCCTGCGCGACATTGTGTCCGGGCGGAGTCTCGCCATCATCGACCAGGGGCGGAGGCGGCCCATCGCCGCGTTTGGAGAGCACGATCTTCTCTGGGCGGATCGCCAGCCACAGCGTCGTGCCCGTACCGCCGGTGACGCCGTGATCGAGGAACACCGGCGCGGCGAGCTCAGGGCAGGTGACGATCGTCCGCGCGGGCTCGTCGACCACCATGCGTCCCTCGAACAGGTTCACCGATCCGATGAAGTCCGCGACGAAGCGCGAGTTGGGGAACTCGTACAGATCGGACGGGGTGGCCACCTGTTGCAGCATTCCCCGGTTCATCACCGCGCACCGCCCCGCCATCGCCAGCGCCTCGTCCTGATCGTGCGTCACCAGCACGAAGGTGATGCCAACCTCGTTCTGCAGCGCGGTCAGTTCGGAGCGCATCGCGTCGCGCAGCTTGGCGTCGAGCGCGGACAACGGCTCGTCGAGCAGCAGCACGCGCGGCCGCTTGACCAGCGCGCGTGCCAGCGCCACGCGCTGCCGCTGCCCGCCCGAAAGCTGATCGGGCTTGCGCGCGCCCAGCCCGTCCAGTTTCACCAGTGCCAGCGCCTCGTCCACGCGGCGCGCGCGCTCGACGCCGCCAACGCCGCCCATGCGCAGGCCGTAGCCGACATTGTCCGCCACGCTCATGTGCGGGAACACCGCGTAATTCTGGAACACCATGTTGACCGGGCGGCGGTTGGGCGGCGTGCGGCTGACATCCTCGCCGTCGATCAGGACGCGGCCTTCGGTGGGCGTCTCGAACCCCGCGAGCATCCGCAGCAGCGTGGTCTTCCCGCACCCGCTCGGGCCCAGTAGCGCGAAGAACTCGCCCTCGGCGACTTCGAGCGTGACGTTATCCACCGCCACCACCGGCCCGTAGCGCTTGGTGACGCCTTCGAAGCGGATGATCGGTCCGCTCATCCCGCCGCCTGCGCCTTGACCATATCGGTTCCCTGCATCCGGAGCGCCATCGCGGTCAGCCCCACCGTGACCACGATCAGCAATGTGGACGCGGCGTTGACTTCGGGCGTCACCGAGAAGCGCACCAT
>JBBQJX010000155.1:0-5195 GCA_038326295.1 Sphingomonadales bacterium | reverse complement strand
CCTATGTGATCGATCGGATGCTGGTGCGCGGCGTCTGGAAAGCGATGACCGGACCGGTGCACGAGTCCGCCCGGCCGCAGTCCGCCTGGGCGCTGCGCGCGATGGCGGCGCACAAAAATGCGATCGAGAACCTGGTCGTCTTCGCGCCCGCCGTGCTCGCCGCAACCGCGCTCCAGATTTCCACGCCCGTCTCGCGCTGGGCTGCCATTGCCTATTTCTGGGCACGCGCCTTGCATTACCTCGTCTACACGGCGGGCATTCCGGTCGTGCGGACGCTCGCCTTCCTGGTGGGCGCGGTCGCCAATCTGGCGATCATCCTGACGGTGTTCGGCTGGGTATGACCGAAGGGCGTTGACCGCGCCCACCGGTGCGTCGCAAGTGCGACGCCATGGATTTCACCCTCTCCCCGCGCCAGTCCGATTACCGCGACCGCGTCCGCGCGTTCATGGCCGAACATGTGTTGCCCGCCGAGCACCGCTATATGGCCGAAGCGGCGGACGGCGCGCGCTGGAAAGTGCTGCCGGTCATCGAAGAGCTGAAGCCGCTGGCGCGCGCGGCAGGGCTTTGGAACCTGTTCATGCCGCCGGCGAGTGTGCCCCGCAACGGGTTCGCCTTCGATGGCCCCGGCCTCACCAATCTCGAATATGCGCTGTGCGCCGAGGAGATGGGCCGGCTGCACTGGGCGAGCGAGGTGTTCAACTGCTCGGCCCCAGACACCGGCAACATGGAGGTGTTCGCGCGCTATGGCACGCCCGCGCAGCAGGAGGCCTGGCTGCGGCCACTGATGAATGGCGAGGTGCGATCCGCGTTCCTGATGACCGAACCGGCGGTCGCATCGTCCGACGCCACCAATATCGAAACATCGATCGTGCGCGACGGCGATGACTATGTGATCTCGGGGCGCAAATGGTGGTCGAGCGGGGTGGGCGATCCGCGCTGCAAGATCGCCATCGTGATGGGCAAGACCGATCCCTCCGCCCCCAGACACCTGCAGCAGAGCATGATCCTCGTGCCGCTCGATACGCCCGGCGTGAAGGTGGAGCGGATGCTCGACGTGTTCGGTTATGACGACGCGCCGCACGGCCATGCAGAGGTGTTGCTGGACAATGTGCGGGTGCCCGCCGCCAACATGCTGCTGGGCGAAAGCAGGGGCTTCGAGATTGCGCAGGGGCGGCTCGGCCCGGGGCGCATTCATCATTGCATGCGCACGATCGGGGCGGCCGAAGTCGCGCTCGAGAAGATGGTGCGGCGCTTGCTCACGCGTGAGGCGTTCGGACGGCGCATCGCGGACTTCAGCGTCTGGGAGGAGCGCGTGGCGAGCGCGCGGATCGATATCGAGATGACCCGCCTGCTGTGCCTGAAAGCCGCCGACATGATGGACCGCGCGGGCAATAAGGAAGCCAAGGGCGAGATCGCAATGATCAAGGTGCAGGCCCCGCGCATGGCGTTGCGCGTGATCGACGATGCGATCCAAGCGCATGGCGGCGGCGGCGTCAGCGGCGATTTCGGCCTGGCGAAAGATTATGCGGGCATTCGCACACTGCGGTTGGCCGACGGCCCGGACGAGGTGCACAACCGCAGCATCGCGCGCATCGAGTTCGCGCGCGTCGCCCCCAACAGCGCACGGGGCCAGGTCGCCTAGCCAAGCGCCCGGAGCCGTGTTAGTCATGCGCTACACCTTCCGAAAGGCGGACCCATGCGCTACGAGATTTCCGGCACGATCATGCAGACTGTCTCGATCGATCTGGATCCGGGCGAGGCAGTCTACAGCCAGACACACGCGATGGCGTGGATGTCGGACGGCATCGCGATGGACACGCACACCGGCGGCGGATTGTTCGCAGGGCTGAAGCGGGCGGTCAGTGGCGGCAGCCTGTTCGTGACCGAGTTCAGCGCCGAGCGCGCGGGGCACATCGCTTTCGCGCCACGCTTCCCGGGCACGATCCTCGCGCGCACGCTTGGACCCGGCGAATCGCTTATCTGCAGGCGCGAGACATTCCTGTGCGCGCAGAAGTCGGTAATGTTTGATGTCGCGCTCCAGCAGCGGCTGGGCGCGGGGCTGTTCTCGGGTGAGGGCTTTGTCCTCCAGCGGGTGACCGGGCCGGGAACGGTGTTCCTCGATCTTTCGGGCGAGGTGATCGAGAAGACTTTGACTGCGGGCGAGCGGCTGCGCGTCCACGCGGGCCACATCGGCATGCAGGAGCCGAGCGTGCAGACCGATGTCGCGCTGCTCGGCGGGGTGCGGAACATGCTCTTCGGCGGCGACGGGCTGTTCGTCGCCACGCTGACCGGGCCCGGGCGCATCTGGCTTCAATCGATGCCGATCCTCAATCTCGCCGAGGAGATCGCGCGGCATTTGCCCTCGCCGGGCGAAAGCCGGGGCGGCAATATGCTCGGCACCGGCGTCGCGGCGGCGGCGGTGGGCAGCATATTGGGCGGCATGTTCGGCGGCGATGAACGAAGCTGACGTTGACGCCCGGTGGCGGCGGCTTTACCAAGCCGCGCTGGTGCGGAGCTGTGGGTGAGCGGCTGAAACCAGCGGTTTGCTAAACCGCCGTGCGGGGTTTACCCGCACCGAGGGTTCGAATCCCTCCGGCTCCGCCATACGACGCTGGCAAGTTGTCGAAATTGGCCGGTTAAGTCACACTTTATCACTTGGCGTGCCACATTGCGTCCTACACCGAAGTTGCGCTCCGATGACAGGCTTCGGTCCGCTATAATGGTGTTACTCCCGTGAAATCGCACCGAAAACGGTCGGTGGCTTACACCATCGGGAGGCGGGGGGTTTCGACGTTTTCGCGGTTCGACGCGCTTGCCAGTAGCACCCGTCGGGTTCAATCGGCGGGGCGATCCGCGAGCAAGGTCAACGCAGCCGCTCCCACGCAACAAATTAGGGCGTGTATCCCCTTCGCATACGGTGTTGACTCCTAGCCCTTGAACCGCCTAGGTTTTTGGCGGGGAAAGCTACGGGGCAGAAGATGCAGGGACAGGTCCGCCACTCCACGGTGTATGATTTTGACGGCGAAGCGACGGTCGGGGAAGTGGCAGCCTCGCTAATCGGCCAAGAAAAGTTGATGCGCGACGCCATACAGGTGTTGGAAGCTTGCTTTTCGGGCTTAACTGTCCAAGAGTTGAGAGTCGCCGTCCGGACGGTCACTCAGGCCAGCCCGCTTGAGTCCGATCTGCGCGCGTTCGTCGTGGGTGTCTACGCGGCGGAGCTAGGGGAGGAAATGCCAGACGTTTTGCAAGCGCTTTTCGGCATTGATGTCCCAGACTCCTACGACCCTACCTTAGCCGGGACGCCCTTTTCGACAAACGTTCGGTGCTAGGTGACGTTATCGTCACGTCGACCCGCACGGCGGACGGAGAATATGTCCCCACACTCTACTATTTGAGCCAGGTGCATGATGACCACGTTGCGTAAAGCTATCGCCGACAACGACCTCGAACGCTTCATCGCCGCCCGCGAGGCGGAGGCCGTGCCCCCCGGCGACGCCGCCAAACTCAATCGCGCTTTGGCTTCAATGGCTGGAACGTCGAAAGCAGGTCCGGCAACATCGAAGCCGCGTGCTTCCGGCGATTGAACCGGAACTCAAATTCCTTCGTGTAGCTCGACAGGTGCTTTTCCGAGACGCTGATATGCGTGCCTTGAATGCTGCACTTGAGGTGACGCCAGAACCCTTCGATGCCGTTCACGGTCGCGCCAGCGAAGCCGACATATTCGTGCGCACCGTGGTTCACCGTAATGTGGCGATAGCCCGCCGTGTGCAGCCCCGCGTAGCTGTTCAGTTCGTCGGTGTGCAGCTTGCCACCGGGAAGGACGTTGGCGGTCACGATCGGCTGTAGGGTCACGCGGCGCTGGTTCGGCACGACCTTCGTGATAATATCGCCGCCGCGCTCCATCATGCCCATGACGACGACCTTGCCAGCCGATCCGCGCATGTGTTTGCCGCGCTTCACACCGCCAACGAGCGTTTCGTCAACCTCGACCGCCGTGCCGGGGCCGCCGATCATCGCTTCGCCGTCCACGTCCGCCATGTGCGCGCGGATAAGGTGCCCCATGCGCCACGCCGTCTTGTAGGTCACGCCGAGCTGGCGCTGCAATTCCTTCGCCGACACACCGTGCCGCGTCGTCGTGAACAGGTGGACGGCGTAGAACCAGAGCTGGAGCGGCGTGCGCGTCTGCTCGAACGGGGTGCCGACAGTCGGATGCAAATGGTGCCCGCACCACTGGCACGAATAGGCGCGCTCGGCTTTGATGCGATACCAGTTCGACGGGCGGGTGCATGACGGGCACTCGAAGCCCTGCCCGAACCGGACGGCGAACAGGTGCGCGAGGCACGCTTCGTCGTCAGGAAACTGCTTGAAGAACTCGCGGGTCGTGAGGGGCTTCGTGCTCATGCACCATCGTATAGCCCGTATGTTCTACGTATGCAAAGGGGATACACGCCCAAATTAGACTTGCTCCGCGATGACATCGAAACCGACGAGATCGGCCCACCCGAAGGTTGTCGTTATCGCGACATCGGCTGCATCGCGGCCCCAGCATTGCAGCACACGCGCGACGCGGGGGCTATTGTGGCGCGCGTCGCAGGTGCGCCAGGCGCCGTCCAGAAACACTTCGAGCCACGCGCTGAAGTCCATGGGCGAATCGGCGACGGGCACGCCGATATCGCCCAGGTACCCCGTGCAGTAGCGCGCCGGGATGTTCATGCACCGGCAGAGCGCGACGGCGAGGTGCGCGAAGTCTCGGCACACGCCACGCTGGTCTTCGTGGCCGGTAAAGGCGGTGCGTTCGGTGAAGGCGTGCGGGTAGCCGAACGCGATGCGGTTGTGCGTGTAATCGAGGATTGCCTGTACGCGCTGGCCACCCTCGGGCGTCTGGCCGAACTGGGCCCAGGCCATCTCGGTCAATTTGGATGTCTCGACGTAGCGCGAGCCCAGCAGGTAGACGAGCGTTTCGTCGGGCAGATCCTCGACCGCGTGCTGGGGGAGGTCGCGGATGTCGGGATCGGGATCGTCGCTCGCCTCCATCAGGAAGTCTGCGCCGATCGTGATCGGGCCGAGGGGTGCGGTCAGGCGCGAGACGCTGTTGCCCGCCGCGTCGCGGTATTCGTGGATCGGAACGCCCCGATCGGTCGTCATAACCTCGGGGGTTTTCAGCCGGGAGCGCAGTTCGGGGCGCACGTTCAGCA